>JAJRQC010000122.1 GCA_024280455.1 Deltaproteobacteria bacterium
GAGGTAGCGGCACGACTGGGTTATTCCGCCCCCGCGGTCAGCCGGGCCGCCAGGCGGGGACAGCGGTTATTCGCTGAAGATGAATCGTTACGCAGGTTACTGGAGAAGCTGAATTTGTAAAGAACGTCCCCGTATTGTTCCAGACATTTGAGCATGTCTTGACAGGTGAACGATCATTGTGTACGCTTAACTGCACATATAAGGAGGTGCAGGCATGAAAACCATCACATTTACTGATTTCCGCAAAAAAGCTTCCGGTTTTATAACAGAGGTAGAACATGGGGAAACACTTATACTTTTACGTCGTGGAAAACCTGTCGCAGAAGTAATACCATTTACTGACGACATCAGACGTACACAGTCATGGAAAAAGCCTGGAATTCAATTAAAAATTCAGGGGAGCAACCTGTCTACCGCCATCTTGGAAGAACGTAAAGAAAACCAATGAGATTGGTCATTGACTCTTCCTCTTTTGCTAAAAGATACGTTCAGGAAACAGGAAGTAACAAACTTGATGTGCTGTTGCAGCATACTTCAGAGCTGGCTCTCAGCATCATTGTAGTTCCGGAAATTATTTCCGCCCTGAACCGACGCCTGCGGGAACAAGTATTGACCGGTAAAGAATACCAAATGGCTAAAAGACAATTGCTTGATGATGTCCATGACGCAGCTATCCTTCAGGTCACTCCTGCTGTTGTTGCACAATCAGTTAAGCTTTTAGAGATGAACACATTGCGGGCAATGGATGCTTTACATATTGCCTGTGCCCTTGAGTGGAAGGCAGATCTCTTTATTACTTCAGATAAAAGGCAATTAGATGCTGCCATACAGTCAGGACTTCAGTGTGAATATTTGAATCACACGGGAGGATGAGGCCCTGTTTCATTGGTATCCCCCCCGGGGATGGCGGATAAGGTCTTCATTTTCGCAGTCTTTCGTCATTTCCGCAACGTCTCTCTCCCTGTTCATTCCCGCAATCTTTTAGGCGGGAATCCAGGGGGAAGATATCGTGGGCAGGCTTCTTTTCTGGATCCCCGACAACGACACTCGGGGATGACATAGGTGGGACCGGCATGTACTCTTTACGCTACCAGCACCAGTTAATTGCCAAAAATATCGCTTAACTTGTCAGCGGTTAAAATTCGTTCCGACCAGAGCAGGATTTGTTCGTCATCTGCCTGTTCCATGCGGGCAATGAAGTCCGGAGAAAGTGGGCCGAATTTTGTTTCAATCAGGCGCGTTAAAAGTTGTCTTGCCCCCTACTGCATACCTGCTTCTTCCCATTCTTTTGTCCATTCCTTGACACGTTCTGCAAGCATGGTTTCAACCTCCACGAGTTCATTTACCTCCGGCACGTTTTGTCCGGGTAAGTGCGCCGGGAGCAATACCCTGTATATCCACACGGTGAATGCCCGACGCAGCGATGTCTGTTCCGGCAGCTTAAGCCAGTTGATAAGATATTTCACCACGGCCCGGATATCTTCCGGGGTGTAGATCACGGACAAGTCCCGGATGACTGAAAAGATGTTTATAGCTGTGATCGTGATCGGCCATGGAATATTGGAGTATCGTTAAAAGATCCTTTGTTTACATAATATAACACAGGTAATCGAAAAAGGTAACTGTTCAGCCGGAAGCCGCAGAGGTCATCACCTGAAAGCCTGTCTCGTTTTTAAAAAAACTTTGCCGGTAGCTGACAGCTCATGGCCTTAACTGGATCCCCGACAACAGCACTCGGGGATGACGGAAAAAGGGGAAAAGTGACAAAGTAGAAGAGGTTTTTTTTAGTAAACCGCTCCGCCCTGTTCGTCATCCTCGCGAAGGCGGGGATCCAGGAGTGAAGGAATTTCCCTCGGTTCAGAGTGTTCCCTTGGTCGTTAACCTCGGCATGTTATGCTAAAAGAAAAAGTCGGGCAACAGGCCAAGGCAATACAAGGTTCTGGATCCCCAACAACAGTACTCGGGGATGATCCTGTGTAACACGCAGGCTAAGAGCTTATCCCTGCTGCTTCTGCAAGTAATCTTTCAGTTTGGCCAACAAGATAAAGAGGAAGTGAAACGAGCCTGTATTTCACCTTGTCTTTGCCGCTGATGGCTGTGACAAATTCACCACAGGAAGGTGGGCTGGCGCAAAATCTGAACGCAAGGGTTACTTTTTTTTCAGCAATAAAAACCTGGAGAGATTTAAGTGAGCCTGTTTTCCCGGCTTTGACCTCTACCGGGACAACCTTATCTCCAGTTGAAACCAGGTAATCAACTTCAGCCCTAGAACTTTTCTTGTCACGATTCCAGTAGTACAGTTCCGGTTTTTTGTAATATTTCTGCCTGTAGAGGAGGTGCTGACCAACGAATTGCTCTGCGATTGCGCCGTTATTTACCAGCAGCAAATTATCAATCATCTGCAAAGAAGGTAAAGTAAGGCCAAGAGATGTAGACACTAAGCCGGTATCAAGAAAAAGAGGTTTGAAATCCCGTTCTTTTGCCTCCGCCCCTAATGGCACTCCGTTACCACTACTGTGCCTGACCGGATAATATATTTTAGCAAGCTCCAGCAGGTGCAAACCGGCAGCCAGGTCTCTGGCCTTTTCCAGTGGGTCTATATTTACATATTTTAATTTTTTGCCAATGAGATTGGGCAACCGGGAGAAAATTTTACGTAATCTCCCTGGATAAACACGCTTGCGATATTTCCCAAAATCATCTTCATACGTTTGCAGAATATTCTCATGCTCACGGCTACTGTTTAAGATGTCATCAGAAATGGTATAGGCTTGAACCGCGGCCGGCATGCCACCGATAACCCAAAACAATTTAACATAATAAAGCAGGTGGTCATGTATGGATTCCGGGATTGTATCAGCCAGAGAGAAGTTAGCTATAAATTCGAAAAGATTCTTCCGGCCAAGCCCTAGAAGAAACTCTTCAAAAACCATAGGACCAAGGTGGAGATATTCGACCCTTCCTACGGGCATGGAAAAATCATGGTCATCCAAAAGGAATTCAAGGAGAGAACCTGCGGCTACAATATGAATATCAGGCCGCTCTTCATAGAAATAACGAAGCAGGGGGAGAAGCTCTGGTGCCGCCTGTATTTCATCTAAAAAGATAAGGGTTTTGCCCGGTCGTATCTCCATGTTTGCGTCGAGTGCCAGCATCTGCAGACACCTGGCTATATCCCCGCCCTGAAGGAGAGATGATTTCTCCGGCGTTTTATCGAAATTTATTTCCAGCAGGTCAAAGTTCTGCCGGGCAAATTCACGCACCAGCCAAGTTTTCCCGACCTGACGCGCTCCCCGGATTACAAGGGGTTTTCGCCCGATATGATGCTGCCAATCCTTCAGGTCAGCTAAGGCCTTCCGGTACATATCTTTCTCCTTTTGCAGGTAAATGATTATTTCATAGGGTTATTATACCCAATAATGGATAAAAGACAAGGGAGTTTTTTCCGGTCATGCCGTGTCATGACGGATCCCATCAAGACCACCTGTATACCCCCTGCTGATTTTTAGTTGGGCTGTAAAGGAAGCGGGTGGTGCTGCGGTCCATCGGCGTGGTTGTCAGGGGGCAATACGTTTATTTTATCAATCCTGAATGTAGTATTCGGGGATCCAGGTTGTTGCCTGTGCCTTATGGATCTGGATCGAAGTCTGCACTTATCTCCCGGCCAAAAGACTATGGGAATGACCTGTACTTACAATCAGCCTATCAGGCCCAGGTCGCTTGAAGCTGTATTTTTCGAATAGCAGGCCTCCTTTATTTTCTCTGGAAAAAAGTCAGACCCCGGAAGATATCCGTGCCGTGGTCGGTTGTCTCATAAAATGGCTTAAACTGCCGGAACAAACATCTTTGCGTCGGGCCTTTACCGTGTGGATATACCGGGTATTGTTACCGGCGCGCTTACCTGGCCAGGATGTTCCGCAGGTAAACGAATTAGTGGAGGTTGAAACCATGCTGGCAGAACGTGTCAAGGAATGGACAAAGGAGTGGAAGGCAGAGGGCATGCAGCAAGGCATGAAGCAGGGCATGCAGAAGGGAGTGTTACAACTGCTGATGCGTCAACTTGAAGTGAAGTTTGATGAACTGCCCCCTGGTTTTGTTGCCCGCTTGAAGGCGGATGAGGAGCAGATTCTGCTCTGGTCTGAGCGTATTCTAACCGCTGATAAGTTAAGTGATGTCTTTGGTAATTGATCTGCCGATTTCGTAAGCCTTCAACGATGTCCATATTTCGCATAACGGATTTGAATCGCATATTTGTAGTTACAGCGGTGACGATCAGGAACTCGAATCTTAGACTACGTAGTGTAATTACTTCAAAAGAGAAGGTATTTCAGTACAGGTATACATTCTATTTTCATGTCGCTCATATCTATGATTTCTTCGTGATCATTGGTGAGTATAATGTGACGTATTACCCTGTCATGGTTATCCGAGGGACTGAAGCCGGCAAGCTCCCGTCCGGGAATTGTTGTTTGATTAACGTCGTCATACCATACCTGAATCTGTTGGGTGATATTCATCCCCTCTTTGACTAGAAAATCAATTTCACCGCCGTTGGCATGAAAATAAACCTCTTCATAATGTTGTTGTAAATAGAGAAAAACAATATTTTCCACCAGCCAGCCGGTATCCTTTGAGAATGAAAAAGCAACACGGTTGCGCAGGCCGGTATCAATGGCATATACTTTAAACCCGGCGCGAAGCATTTTCTTTAAAGAAAAGGAAAATTTTTTCAGTTCAAATATAAGATAACTCTCTAAAATTGCTGAAACATAATTTTCAGTTTTGTCCTGACTTATGGTGAAGTTTTTTTTCAGCTTATTTATGCTGGTTAGCCTTGCTGTATTGCTGAGAAGAAAGACTGTGATGTTACGTAAATTGTGTATATCACGAACCTGATGTCGGGCGGCAATGTCGCGGTACAGAATATCTTCGAAATAATTTTTTAACAGGAGATTTTTGTCTTCGGTATTCTGTTTGAGGACTACCTCAGGAAAACCACCGAATTGCATATAGTTGAGGAATACGTTGCGGAGAAGATCCTGCTGCTGGGCGTAATCCAGAATCGTTGGAATATTGATGTTCTGAAAGGCAAGGAATTCCTTAAAAGAAAGGGGGAATATTTCAAAAGATATTTGGCGTCCCGTAAGTTTGGTGCCGATTTCCCGGCTGAGCAAGGTCGCCGATGAGCCGGTTATGAATATTTTTATATCTTCACTTTCATTCCTGCCCCTGACCCAGCTTTCCCAGCCTGGGATGTTTTGGATTTCGTCAAGAAACAGCCAACATTTTTCCACCGGGTTTACCTGCTCTCTGAATGTTCGGTAGATCTGTTCGAGGAGTTCTATGGAATATTCGGGGGAGAAAAGAGGCTCTTCCAGGTTGACTAAAAGAATACTTGTGGGGGGAGTGCCGATGGTCAGCAGATGCTGAATAACCTGGGCCATCAGGGTTGATTTGCCGCAGCGGCGCACACCCTTTAACACAATAACTTCTTTGGAGTTGATCTGTTGCAGGCATTGGGCAAGGGCATCCCGTTGGATACCTGCCTCGATGTTTCCGGTTGTCCAGAAGCTATTATGAGCCGAAAGTATTTTTAAAAGTAAGGCAGTTTGCATGTCGCACCGGTTAATCTGTGTATTTATGTAACTATACAACCGGTACGTCGGTCAGTCAAGTTGTGTAACGTTGAGTGTGCGGTGTCTTGAAGATCCCTCTGTTTTGCTGTAAATGTCTTACCAGATCACATTGAGCGGCTTGAGGTCCCTCAGTTTCTTGTTCGCAGTGATGAGCGGGGCATTATGATGGATTGCCGTTGCCGCAATAAGTCGGTCTGCAGGATCTTTATGAAGAAAAAAATCTTCTTGTGATAAGTATGCTATTTCTGGTGTAATCGGCAAAACGGTCAGAGATAAAGCCAGGCAGAGGTCTGCCATATACTGAACAGATGCTATGTCATTTCGTAGTCGACCTGACTGGATAAGCATGGAAATTTCCCAGAAAGAGATGTCTGAACAGGCAAGAGTTCTATCATTCAAACCCTTTTCTATGGCATCTTGGGCAGCAATGCTCAGGCGCATCGGGTCATCCTGCCAGAATATCAGGATGTGGGTATCACAAATTATCTGCGTCTGCATTCCATTCAACCTCTATCTGCTCTACGATGTCGCCTTTAATCATAGTTCCCCTTAATTGCATGAGCCTGTTGTACGCCTCTTCTGCATTGCTAACGTCAGGTACAAGGCGGGCAATACCTTTCCCACGGCTTGTTACGAGAAACTCAACCCCTTTTTGTACCTGGTTCATGTAGTGCGGCAGATGATTGCGCAGCTCTGTAATATTTACTTGTTGCATAATTATCTCCTGACAAGAGTTCGCTATGTGCATTACATGTGTACGTATGTAATTTCTTATCATGTGTTTGTCAAATATCTCGTAAGGAATTCATGAACACCACTTTTTTTCAAAAGTAACACTTGTGCGTATGTATTCTTTAAAATAGCCTTTTATCTTTGGCATGGTTGCAATCCCGGCGGCGACACCGGCGGGGTCTTTTATTATATGAGCAAACGGTATCGTCGGGATATTTTTTCCGGTCGCAAGATTCAGGTCGGGGATCCAGTGCGTGACGTTGTTAAAAAAAACACCTCAATAGCCCAAAGGGTGGACTGTTGAGGTGTTGGGAAGGGAGAATTACAGGAGAGTTAGTTTATTTTTTTGGCTGACATAATGCTCGGTTTCGGTGGTTTCTTGATGTAGCTGATCACCAGTTTTGGCCTGATGGAACCGTTCTGGTTTTCCGAAGCGGCAAATCTTCTGCCGGTCTCAGTGTTCGTCGGAACTCCGGTGATAAGCAGACCGAAGTTGCCGGCAGGGTTGCTGACCCAGTTTTGAACCATATTCGTGATTAACCATGTTCGGTAACCTGATTGGCTGTCCAGGCTGATGCTGTCTTCCGCCGGGGCGATATCAGCGAGGCCGAGAGGAACGTCATTGTCTGTTGTTCCTGTTGCCACTGCTGTCCACTGTTCCCCGTTGAAGGCGTTGTAGCCGGTTACCTGATCAATGATTGGGTTCTTGCCGGTGATCTTATGAACGCTGTTGCTGTATGTGGTCTCTCCATTGGCACCGGCCTGGTAGAGAGAGAGTTTTGCCTCGGTGATCAGAATATTAGCCGGCAGTACGGAAAGGTCGGGCTTGATGATAATAGTATTGGCCGGTTTATGGGGCGTGGACGACGACCATGAGTAGGTAATGATTTCCTGAGCAGCAGCATTGATGTCGTTATTGAGATTTGTGAAGGTGTCGGCCAGGGTGCCCGGGTGGTTGCTGTCCGGGGTGTCACCGAAAATTTTCGTGATTGTTCCGTCCTCTATCAGGGTAACCGTCACCGTTGCCGTGTTGGAGTCGGCTGTCCCGTCATTGACTGTAAAGGAAAAGGTGTACGGCGAGGCCATTCCCGTGACCGGAGTGATTGTATAGGTTCCGGTTGTCGGGCCGGTCAGTGTAACGATTTGTTGCGGATCAGAGGCAATACTGAAGGTCAGAGGATCGTTTTCCTGATCGGTTGCCTGCAGGGTTCCGGAGGCTGTCTGCCCAAAGGCGGCCGTTAATGATCCGTTTGCAGCAACGGGAACGTCGTTGACCGGGCTGATGGTAATGGCAACAGTCGCAGTGTTTGATGTCGCCTGTTCGTCGCTGACCTGGAACGTGAAGCTGTCTGTTCCGGATATATCTGTATTGGGGGTGTAGGTGAATGATCCGGAGGTGTTGATGGTAACAGTTCCCCGGGTAGGATTGGCCGCGACGGTGTAGGTCAGGGCGTCACCGTCTACATCCTGTGCCTGAAGCTGCCCGTTGGTGACGGAATCTTCGTTTATGGTGATTGCCGCGTTTTGTGCAGTCGGCGGATCATTGACAGCCGTAATAGTAATGGAAACGGTTGCAATATTGGAATCTCCATTGTCATCCCGGGCCAGGAAGGTGAACGAATCCGTACCGGCATAGTTTTCCTGGGGCGTGTAGCTGAAACTGCCGGTACTGCTTCCCAGGTCCAGGGTACCATTGGTTACACCCTGCTGGACCAGGTAGGTGATCGGCAGGCCGCTATCGTTACCGGCTGTGACTGTGCCGGAAACAGCCTGATCTTCAGGGGTCGTGAGGTTGCTGTTTGCAGCGGTCGGTGGATTGCCGCTCCCTGATTGGGAAGATGCCGTCCAGGAAAGTTCTGTTGAATAGTCACTTTCAAGGTTATTGACTGAGTCGTAGGCGGTGACGGCAAAATAATAGGTGGTGCCGTCAATGAGCCCGGTAACCGTTCCCTGTATCCTGCCGTTAACCGGTGCGGGATTGCCGACGTCAACAAATGAATCATAGGATCTTGATGTGGTGCCGTAATGGATTTTGTATCCGGTTACAGTGGCTTCCTGATTGGGCAGCCAGGAAAAGGGGGCATCTGCGGCCTGCACGACTGACGCAAAAAATACAAGGCTGAGCAGAGTCAGGAAAAAACCCGTGATTTTGGCATGTCTAGTTCTAGTGTCTACGTCTTTCATTTTTCCAGTATCGGGTTGCGTCACTTGTTATTGTTGAGAAGGAGTAAGTTGTACACCTGCAGCAATATCGGCGTAATGTTTCGTTTGTCGAGGCTCAGGGCGGCTACGGTTGTTGTTGTGACCGCCTGTTTGCCGCTGCTGTCGGTTATTGTTAAACGGACCGTGTATACTCCGGGATCGGTAAAGGTGTGCTGAATTTCCATGCCGGAGCCGGTCGATCCGTCGCCGAAGTTCCAGCTGAATCCGGTGATAAATCCTGTCTGTTCAGACGGGGTGGATCCTGAGCCGTTAAATGTGACCGGCAGCGGAGCTTTCCCTGATGTTCTGCTTGCCGTTATCAGGGCTGTAGGCGTTGCTCCATTTGTCGTCCCATCACGGACTAGAATCGGCTGGCTGGTTGCACTGTTACTGGCGCCCTGACTGTCGGTTACGGTAACCGTTGCGGTATAGGTACCTGCTGTTGGGTACAGGTGACTCGCAAGTTTAGAGCCCGAGGCCGTTGTCCCGTCGCCGAAATTCCAGGAATAGGTCAGGGTTGCATCTTCCGGGTCAGATGAGGCTCCGGCATCAAAGGTCACCGTCAACGGCGCGTCGTCGATAACAGACGAGGTCACGACCAGTGAGGCAGTCGGCGTCTGATTGCCGCCCTGCGCCTGGGTGAGGGTAATTTGTTGGCTGGTTGAGACCGTTGTGCCGCTTTCGTCCTGTATGGTAAGAGAGACAGTATAGGTACCGGCGGCAGAAAAGGAATGGCTGGTGGTCGCGTTGTTGTCGATCGGGCTGCCGTCGCTGAAGCTCCATGTGTATTTAGTAATTGTACCTGTTGAGGCGATTGCATCAAGGTCAACAACCAGTGATCCATCCGTGGTCGTCAGGTTGAAAACGGCGTTCAATGGAGACGCCTCTTCAAAGATGATGGTAAATGGATCGGATGGATCACTTTCGATACCGGAGGACGCATAGCTGACCAAGGTAAATGTTTCTTCAGCCCCGGAAATGTTCGCTGTGCAGATCATCGTTGTTGCCGCCGGGTCCGCAGTTTCACAGATTTTATTGTGCTGAAGATCATAGAGGCGAAAACCGGAAACTTCAGTACCTGCCGCTTGATCTATGGTCCAGGCAATTTCAAAGGTGTACTCCGTTGCATACGAATACGACCCGGACAACAGGATGGCTAGAAAAGAAAGTATGAGTGAGAATCGCATGGTATCTGTCGGCTGCACGTTGGTAAAGGTTTTTTTCCATCCCTTGCAAAAGGGGGCTGCCTTTACACCATGCAGAGGGTGTGCCAGTACGATGTCATTGACGGTTGCGCCCCTCTTGTCCGGCTACCTGACCGCTTGATTCTCCAGGGCCCATTGCAGCCATTCCAGCTGGTCCGTGGAAAAATCATTCTGTTTGCGCTGGATAAATTTTTTAAGCGAGTCCGGATCGTTAAACGTGATGGAGTATGAGCCCTGGGCATGGGCTCCATGGCCCTGGAGGGAGGTCTTCCCTGATTTGTCAAATACCAATGTCAGCTCGAGATTCTGGTAATAGACCCCATTGTCTCTAACCTGTTTGGTCCCGTATTGAGTACGCAAGCGGTCTGTATTGTATTGCACTATCGTAATTGAAATCAGAAAAAGCGAAATTATGACGGCTAACACAATGAGTTTCTGTGTGTTTGATGGGCTGAATATGTCCTTGATGCTCCAGGGGATATATGAAGGAATGGCTTTCTCAATATCACTGTGTGAGGCAAGGCAGGGGCGGAGAAGTTTATCGGTATACTGTTCGATTTCCTCAACCGCTCCACTGTCGGAAGGGTCGACCATGGCGATATTTAATATATTATGATCGTCAAGGCTGAGCGGGAGAACCGTGTATTTTTTACAGAGATACCTCGGGAGAATCCGTCCGGCTTTCGGATTGAATTCCTGGTGAATGTCAACAATGGGGAGGTCGAGCTGTCCAGAGAGGACGGACTGGAGTTCTTCCTCAGTGATAAATTTCATTTTTATCAGCAGGTAGCCCAGGCGGCGATTGCCGCCGACCTGCAGTTTGAGCGCCTTGTCCAGCGTTTCCTGGGAGATCAATTCAGCTTCAAGAAGGAGTTCGCCCAGTCGTTTTTTTGTCGTCATATGTTTCTCCGTGAATATCTGAAACCGCAGCAGTGTCGTAGATATGAATCATTTGTATATAAGGAGTATACATGTTGTTTTTTCTTTTTTTCAAGGGATTATATTGGTGATTGGATTCTGGTAAAAAAGTGATGGCGGGTTCGATAGATTTTGTTGTGTTATCCCTGTGAATGCTCGGGTTCAGGTGGATGTAGGGTTTCGGATTGGAATTGTCTTCCAAAGTTATTGCATGTTGCAACCTGATCTGTTGATAAGAAACTCCTTCCAGTCCCTGGATCCCCGATAACAGCACTCGGGGATGACGGGTGGTGGTTGCGCTTCCAGGTTTAGCCAGGCTCTGCAAAAAAAATTCTTATAATTTCTGCCCGATATTGTTGCTGCCGAATCTCTGGCGAAGACTTTCCCGCAACGTCATCCTCGCGAATGCGGGGATCCAGAGGCGAGATCCTGAGTTTTCCTTTGTCGGATTGCTGAAATCGGTTGGGGGAGGAGAGTGCGGGAAGAGTACGAAGGAAAAACGTGCCATCCCCCGTTCGTTCCCGGCAGGGAAGAGAACAGGGGATGGGGAATGCTGAAAAAGGAACTACTTGCCTGTCGTTACCTCGGGTTTGATCTTTATGACGACCTTGTCGCCGATACCTTTCACTCCTTTCATATCATTGACATTCTTAAACTTACCGTTATCCTCGCGGTATTTGACGATTGCCTCCGCCTTTACCTGGCCGATGCCCGGCAGGGTAGCCAGCTCTTTTGCATCAGCGGTGTTGATGTTGACCTTGGCAAAAGCCGCAGTGGCCAGGAAGAGCAGCAGGAACAGGGTCAGGTAAAATTTCTTCATTTGATTCTCCTTGTTAAGTTTGCTGTTTTTTTTAACTTACGATTATTGTATGGTTGTGATGTTCCCTGTGTCAAGAAAAATAACAGAAAAGAAATACCCTAAATGATTAATATCTTAAAATTTCTTTGTGCCGCAACGGGTTTGAGGGATTGAGAATTTGAATTACACGACAGCTGAATATTCGGAAAGTCTTATCGTTCATTTTCGACGGGCGGAACAGCTTCGGGCCGAGGCTGTTCAACTGTCCTCGCGGGATCTCAATGTCCGCCAGCTGCATGATCTTGAATCTCTGCTCAATCGTGGTTGCTATCCGCTGTCCGGCTACCTTGACCAGGAGGATTATGAACATGTTCTCGGTGAGATGCGGCTGGCTGACGGTACGGTCTGGCCCATGCCGATGTGCCTTGACGTTCCGGAGTCCGTAGCCGCTGAGTTAAAGACCGGGCAGCGACTGGCGCTCAATGATGCCGAAGGCTTTCTCCTGGCCTTGCTGACGGTGACCGATGTCTGGTGTCCGGATAAAAAAAAGGAGGCCCAGTCCGTCTACGGCACAACTGATGCCCAGGCACATCCCGGAGTCAAGGCGCTCTATGAACAGGTGGGCAACTGGTATGTGGGCGGAACCCTGGAGGGGCTGACTCTGCCCATTCATTATGATTTTCGTGACCTGCGCCTGACTCCGTCGGAGACCCATCGTCGTTTCCTCCAATACGGCTGGCGTAGAGTTTTGGGGTTCCACACCCGTGAATACCTGAACTGTGCGCATCGGGAAATGGTTCTTGCTGCAGCCAGAGAGGTGGGGGCATCCATTTTTCTTCATCCTGCGGTCGGCCTGGAGCATCCCGGCAATATGGAGCATTACACCCATGTGCACTGCTACCAGGAGTTTGTCCGCCAGTTTCCAAAAAATATGATTCTGCTGGGCATCGTGCCCATGGCGGAGCGGTATGCCGGTCCCCGTGAAGCCCTCTGGCATGCCATGATCAGGAAGAATTACGGTTGCAGTCATTTCATGGTGGCTGAAGATCATGGTGATCCCTTTGCCGGCTCGGACAAAAAACGCTTTTATCCACCAGGCGCCGCCCAGGAACTTGTGGCCTCATTTGCAGAAGAAACCGGTATCGGCATGGTGCCGGAACGGCCCATGGGCTATGTGGAGGAAAAGGCCCAGTATGTTTTTCTTGATGAACTGGAAGATGATGTTGTTGCCAACGATATAACCTCTGAAGAGTTTAAACGCCGGTTGGAGCTGGGGCTGGATATTCCCGGCTGGTATTCGTACCCGGAGGTCGTTGCCGAGTTGCGACGTGCCTTCCCGCCCCGATCAAAACAGGGGTTTACCATTTTTTTGACCGGGCTTTCCGGTTCAGGAAAGTCAACCATTGCCAAGGTGTTGATGGTCCGGTTCATGGAGATGCGGGATCGGCCGGTGACCCTGCTTGATGGTGATATTGTCCGTAAAAATCTTTCATCGGAGTTAACTTTTTCCAAGGAGCACCGGGACCTCAATGTTATCCGGATCGGCTTTGTCGCCAGCGAAATTACCAAGAACGGCGGTATTGCCCTCTGTGCTCCCATTGCTCCCTATGAAGAGCCTCGGCAGCTCAATCGCGAGTTGATCAGCCGTTACGGCGGCTATGTTGAAATTCATGTTGCAACTCCGCTGGATGTCTGTGAGCAGCGTGACCGCAAAGGCCTGTACGCCAAAGCCAGGGCCGGACTGGTCAAGGGCGTTACCGGCGTCTCCGATCCGTACATTCCTCCTGAGAATCCGGAGCTGACCATAGATACAACCAGGATGACCCCGGCCGAAGCAGTGCAGGAGATTTTTCTGCATCTGGAAGAGCAGGGGTATATTCAATGATAACAGCCTGCGTTTCACGGTAATCCTATGAAAAATGCAGTGGGGACAGGTCGTTGCTCCGTACTTGTGCCGGTTGTCTGTGTTCTGCTGCTTATTGGTTTTCCTTTTTTCTTTTTCGGCGGTCCCGGTTATCATGCCGCCCGTTCCTTTAAGGCGGCCTGGGATCTGGGCCATATCCTGTTTTTTTTTCTGGCCTCGTACCTGGTGATTGCCTGCTCCAGATCCGGCCGGGATGAAAAAAAGAGCTGGATGTCCTTTGGCCTTTTTTTACTGCTTGTCCTGGTTGCCGGAGTCCTCATTGAGCTGGTGCAGCAGATGCTGGGCGGCCGGTCGGTCGACGGCTGGGATGTGTATCGGGATCTGCTGGGGTGTCTTGTCGCCTTCACCGTGACCGGGTCGTTGCCGCTTGCTCCCCGGGGGTACCTGCTGCTGTCGGCCGCCGTGGTCGTGTTACTGCTTGGAGCCGTCTGGCCCCTGTTTATGTCCCTGGCCGATGAACAGACCGCCCGCCGGCAGTTTCCACTGCTGGCTGATTTTGAAACACCGTTTGAGCAAAACCGCTGGAAAGATATCCGTCAGCTGCAGCGTCAGAAAAATATTGTCCGCCAAGGGCAGTATGGCCTCCGGGTTCAGTTGTCGACCGCCACCTATTCCGGGACATCGCTGTTTTACTTTCCCCATGACTGGCGCGATTTTCGGGAGCTTCATTTCAGCGTATATAATCCTGAAGAAGAGGTTCTGTTTTTGCACTGTCGCATACAGGATGGGCTGCACGCACAGCATGGAATGCGTTTTGACGATCGTTTTCATAAACGTTTTGAACTCCGTCCCGGCTGGAATGACCTGAGTGTTTCTCTGCAGGAGGTGCGAACCGCCCCTGCAACCCGTTTGATGGATATGGCCCAGGTCGAAGGATTTGGATTGTTTGTTATTCGTCAACCTCGTGCCCGTGTAATATACCTTGATTCCATATACCTCAGCAGGTGATATCCCGTGCGATTGTATCGACCCCGTTCCTTTTTTGTTCTTTTGCTGACCGGCTTTCTTTTTGTTGCCCTGCCTCTGTTGACCGCCCTGTTCAGTTCGGTCCAGGTCCTTGATGGACTGGTCAGGCAGGGCGCTCTTGCGGTATACAGTTCGGTCGACCGCACCAACAGCGTGCGCCGCATCGCCGATCTGCTCAGGGACCAGGAGCGTAAGGCCCGCCTGTATAACGTACTCGGCGAGCCCGCCCAGCTTGGAGCCGTCAACCGGGTGCATGTGGAACTGGACGAGGCCTTTGGCCATCTGCTATCCTTTGGCCATGACGAGGTGTTGATCGAGTCACTGGAAAAGCTGCAGGCCTTTGAAAATCATATTGTGGCGGTGTTGAATAATCCCTCCGGCGACCCGCAGCAGAGAAAGAGGAGCCTGACCCAGTGTCTTGATCGATATCAGGAGGTTGATGCCCTGGCCACGGAATTGACCGCGATCAGTAATAAGGTCATCAGCGATGAGGTCGAGCTGTTGCAGAAAAAGGTGAGCCAGGGCAAGAAAAAGCTTGCCTGGCAGACTTCCGGGCTGATCAGCTTCAGCATTTTGTTTGTGATTGTCTTTGTCTCCCTGATCTCAAGGCCGATTCGGCAGATAGACCGCGGCATTGAGAGTCTTGGTAACGGTGATTTTACTACTCCGGTTCAGGTTTCCGGGCCCAGGGATCTGGAGGCCCTCGGGGAGCGGTTGGACTGGCTGCGCAGGCGGTTGGCCGAGCTTGACCGGGAGAAGATCAAGATGATCGCCCATATCTCCCATGAGCTGAAAACTCCACTGTCCTCCATCAAAGAGGGGGCTGGTCTGTTGCGGGATGAATTGGTCGGGCCCATGAACTCCAGCCAGAAAGACGTTGTGGCCATACTGGACAAAAACAGTGACAAGCTGCAGCGGCTGATTGAAAATATCCTTGATTTCAACATGTCGCAGGCGCGTAAGAAACCGGCTAAACTGCAGGAGCTTCGCCTTGACGAGATTGTCAGAACCGTGGTCTCCGACCATAAAAATGCCATGCTTGCCCGTCGGATTACCCTGGACATGGAGTTGTCTCCAGTAACGATCAGGGGCGACAGTGCGCAGTTGAAAACGGTTTTTGATAACCTGCTGGCCAATGCGGTTAAGTTTACCCCGGACGAGGGCAGTATACGGGTACGTTTGAAAAAGGAGGACCGGAAAGCGGTTTTTCTGGTTGAGGATAGTGGGGTAGGGATTGACAAGGAAGATCGGTCGCGGATTTTCTCACCTTTTTTCCAAGGGAAAGAGGCAAAAAAGGCTATTGTGAAGGGATCCGGTCTTGGTCTTGCAATAGCAAAAGAATATGTGCAGAACCATGAAGGAGGGATTCGTCTGCTTTCTAGTAAGACAGGTGCCCGATTTTCTGTAACTCTGCCAATTGCATCGTGAGTGATTTTATGAGATTTACAGTATTATTTTTATGCGGGGTCTTTTTATTGAGCGGTTGTGTCGCGGTAAACAGACAAATGGCGGAGACCAATGAACAGCTGGAGCCGACGGTTGTCTTTCGGCCGGCAGCCGGAAGTTATATACTTTCCTGTCTGGAAAATCTCAGCTCAATCCGCAGTAAAGAGTTTAATGATTTTTTTCAGAGCGCCGAGGGGCAACTGTCAAACGGCAGCGATGAGGATACGCTCCGTTTTATCTGCTTGAGCCTGAGTGTCAAGGCCAATTACAAGCAGTTCAAGCAGGGAACGGAAGCCTTGGAGCAGTACATCGTGGATCATCCTGACAGTCGTGAAGAAATGGTCGGCCTGCTGGGTCTGATCAGCCGTCTGGATCAGGCAAAGATCGCCCGCTGGAGTGGTCGGAAAAAGTTGCTTGATGAAAAAGAGGAACTGGAGGGAGAAGTGGCTACCCTGCAGGCGGAAATCAAAACGCTTCAGGCCGAGTCCGAGCAGGATAAGGTCAGGATTCAGGAATTGCGGAACCAGATAGAACAGTTGAAAAATATTGAAAATATAATTAAAAACAGGGAACATGGTTCATGAAAAATGCAGGGTACAGGGTCCTTCTGGTTGATGACGAAGAAGATCTGATCAAGTTGTGGAAGGTGCGGCTGGAAAGCGGTGGTTACGAGGTCATTACCGCTCTGAGTGGTGAAGAGGCACTGGCCAGGTTTTCAGTCAGTAATCCGCACCTGGTATTGACCGATCTGCGCATGCCCGGGATCGACGGCATGGCCCTGTTTGAGGCAATCCGGGAGCGGAACAAGGCCGTCCCCGTCATTATAATCACCGCCCATGGATCCATTCCCGAAGCGGTTGAGGCAACCCGTCAGGGTATCTTTTCTTTTTTGACCAAACCGGTTGACGGTAAAGATCTGCTTGATGAGGTCGAAAAGGCCCTGCAGTTTTCCACCGGCGGCATGCAGGTTTCGGCTGAAGATGATGCCGAATGGCGGCGCGATATTATCTCGAAAAGCGGCCGGATGGAAGAGCTGTTGTCGCGAACCAAGCTGGTGGCCGATACCGGCACAACGGTGTTGATCCGTGGAGAAAGCGGGACCGGCAAGGAGCTGCTGGCTATTGCTATCCACCGGGCCAGTTCCCGCAGCAGTGGGCCGTTCATCCCGGTCAACTGTACGGCGATTCCCGAGACTCTACTGGAATCGGAACTCTTTGGCCATGTCAAGGGCTCGTTTACCGGGGCTTCCCGGAGTTATGCCGGTCTCTTTCAGTCGGCCCACGGCGGAACCATGTTCTTAGACGAGATCGGAGATATGCCCCTGCATCTGCAGGTGAAACTGCTCCGGGTTTTGCAGGAGCGGGTGATCAGGCCGGTGGGAAGTACGCAGCCGGTGCCGGTGGATGTGCGGATTATCTCTGCAACTCATCGGGACCTTGAGCAGGCGATTGAGCAGAAGAAGTTTCGGGAGGACCTGTTCTACCGGTTGAATGTGGTCAGCCTTGAGCTGCCGCCGTTAAATGAGCGCAAGGAGGATGTCCCGCTCCTCGTGGAATATTTTATTAATAATCTGGTCGATGAAAGGGATAAGCAGGTCAAGAAGTTTACCCCCGAGGCCATGCAGGTTCTTGTTGATGCGGCCTGGCCTGGAAACGTCCGTCAACTCTATAATGTTGTGGAGCACGCTGTGGCTCTGTCAACCACTCCTTTGATTGGAGAGGAGCTGCTCCATGACGCCATCAAGCAACATCAGCGCAAGATCCTGCCCCTTGCTGAGGCACGTCGCCAGTTTGAGCAGCAGTATCTTATCCAATTGCTGCAGACCACACGCGGCAATGTCTCCCAGGCGGCAAGGATTGCGCACCGGAATCGAACGGATTTTTATAAACTGCTCAACCGGCATCACATCGTCCCCTCTCTGTTTAAGCAATAGCGTTCAGTGTCGCTATATTGCGACTGTGTATCTGTGATTATATAAAAGTGGCGATAAAACGGTATTATGCATAGTCGCAAAATGGAGACTTTGTCGTTGGCCTCGCCGTCACCTGTCTCCGGCTGGAATCAGCCTTCTGTTTATATGCCGGGGTTGAGAGGTTCCGGGTATGATTTCTTTCATTTTTTTCCGTAACTGCTCTGGAGTACCTCACGGAGTCTACGCTTACCTCTTCGCTCAGTTAGGCCTGCCCGAGTAGCATAAGTACGCTTTGCAGTCTTCGGTAAGCAAGGTGCGAGACTCCGAATCTAAGGCACTCCAGAACAGTTACTGGTCAGAGTTCAGGGTGATTTGTTGCCCCACCTGAACCGTTATCTTTTTCCTTGCAGTAACGAAAATGGTATTGTACTACACCGTAGGCGTACCTTTCGAGTGTGCCGATATGAGAAATGGTGCCCGTTTGTCTGCTGAAACTCCTGCAGGACAGGGAGGTTATCTAATTATATTAGTTTAGTGTTTGTAATCTGACATTGGCATGGAATGTGCTATGTAGGAAGAAGTTTATTTAAAGACTCTGCCCTTACAGCCTTCGGAGCCGATTAGCCCTATGGACAGTATCCCATCTTCAACAGGCCCTCGAGTATTCGAGGGCGCCTTTATCTCCTGCCTGATTTGCCTTCTCTGTTGTTTCCTTGTTCTTGGCGGTTTTTCATCCGCTCTGGCGGCGGACCAGGTATCCTTTTCCTGGCGGGCCAATCCCCAGGCAGACAATGTTGTTGGCTATCGCCTGTACTATGGGACCAGTTCGCGTTTTGGTGCCGGTAGCGTTTTGAAGTCCGGTTTTACCTATGCCTACTACCTGGATTTTAGTGATGCACAGCGCTGTCAACTGACGGATTCCGGTTCTGTCTGTGAGGCCTACTCTGACAATGAAGTGTATTGCGAAGGGTTGTATGGAGAGACGCCGAAATGCACCCTGTATAACCTTGATGGACAATACTATTTTACCATGACCGCCTATAATGCCCAGGCCGAAAGTGAGTATACCGGTGAACTCAGTGGGTATTTTTCAAAAATCTCAAGCCAGCCCCCTCCCTCTCAACAGGCCCTCGGCATGTTGCAGCAAGTGTACACCTTGCTTCTTTTAGGAAAATAGTCGTTCTTTTAGTTCAATATCCATACGCTACTGTTTCCCGTACATCTTGTTTTTCTCGCCTCATCTTGACAAAAGCGTAAAAATACGCTAACATTTTCATCTTTACGTTTCAATGAGGCGGGAGATGTTTTCAGTTCCCCGGACCTCCTTTCTCCTTTTGTCCAAAAGAGTTCCCTGTAACCGGGGAACAGATTGAAAACTAGAACGTTCTGGTGTGCACATGACGAAAAAAGCTATGGACACAAATCCCGGTTTCAGCGCTGAGGTTGTAGCTCAGCCGGGTGGAGCCCATTTAAACTCCTGTTTTTCCTGTGGTGCCTGCAGCGGTGCCTGCCCGGTGAGCCAGGCAATCCCTGAGTTTGATCCCCGTAAAATTATCCATATGGTCCGCATGGGCATGGAAGAGCGTCTGCTTGACTCCGACCTGCTCTGGTACTGTTCCGGCTGTCGCAGCTGTGTCTTTGTCTGTCCGCAGGATGTGAGTTTTGCCGATATAATGGGTGCCTTAGCAAAGCTGGCCCTGAAAAAAGGGTATGTTACCCCGGAACAGCTGGTGGACAAAGGCAAGGCCGCCGAGGTCCAGCGTGATCTCTGCGTTTCCTGTCTGACCTGCGTGCGGGTCTGTCCATGGGATATTCCCAAGATCGATGCCGGTGGTTTTGCCCATATTGATGTGGAGAGCTGTCGCGCCTGCGGTATATGCGTGGCCGAGTGTCCTGCCCAGGCCATTGTCTTAAATGAATCGGAAGACGAACGGTTGATAGCCGCCTGCGGTATTTAACCGCCGCCTGCCCGGCAGTTTGTTTGGTTCAATGTCTGTGTTATAAATAATTGGAGCCTGATCCGATGAGTTTTATCCCTGATATACGATTGTTCAGTTGTCATTACACCTCCCAGCAGAGCTGTGCCCATGAGGGAAAAGAGCTGCAGGAACTTGGTTTCCCTGAAAATGTCCGTCTGACCCGTGTTCCGTGCACCGGTAAGCTGGAAGTTGCGACCCTGCTCAAGGCCTTTGAAGACGGGGCTGATGGAGTCTATGTGGTTGGATGCCCGACCGATGGCTGTCATAATGTCGAGGGCAGTCAGCGGGCGGCAAAGCGAGTCGCTGCCGTTCGGGACGCCCTGCAGGAACTTGATGTAGAGCCGGAGAGAGTAAATATGTATCATCTCCCCCGGGGGTTGCATCCACAATTTGTTGATGCTGCCAACGAGATGAACCAGCGCATCGAAAAAATTGGGCCGAGCCCGTTCTAATTTTTATGTCGGAACTGGATTTTCCGATCGATTCAACCAGTTTTTGTCGTGATTTGGAACTTTTTATTGAGGTAGAGAAATGATTGTTGCCGAGCGTAAGCCGCTTGCTGAAATATTGGAGATGGTCAAGGACTGTAAGAAAATTCTTGTTCTCGCCTGTCGGGGATGTGTGACCGTATGTTCTGCCGGGGGGGAACGTGAAGCCGAGATTCTTGGCTCTCTCATTCGTCTCGGTATGAAGAAAAACGGTCGGACTGCCGAGGTCTTCGAAGGTTCTCTGGTTCGTCAGTGTGACCGGGAATATGTTGATGCCATTGATCAGTGGAAGGGGCAGTATGATGCCATCGTCTCCACGGCCTGCGGGGTTGGTGTCAACTTCATTGCCAACCTGCGTCCGGCAGATAATGTCTTTCCGGCCCTGAATACCACCTTTTTGGCGGTTCGGCCGAGCAGGGCGTCTAGAGCGAACAGTGTGCCGGCTGCGGTGACTGTGTTCTCCATCTGACCGGTGGGCTTTGCCCGGTTGCCCGTTGTGCAAAAAGTTTGATGAACGGCCCCTGCGGCGGGTCAGGTGACGGCCGATGTGAAATTCATCACGATGTCGACTGTGTCTGGCAGATGATATATGACCGCATGGGTCGGTTGGATCGGCAGCAGGAAATGGCAAAATCAGCTCCTATCCGCGACTGGTCTACTGCCGGACACGGCGGTCCGCGCAAACAGGTTCGAGAGGATCTGACGGTCTCGTAAATCGGCCAGAAAACAGGGGCGGAACTATTCTTCAAAGCATCCTCTCTTCCTTGCCTTCGCTGCCGCTTGGCCAGGCCCGGCAGCGAATTGTCCAAAGCCTTATACCCCTGTCCCCGGAGACGGTGAGTCTTGATCGGGCTCTTGGTCGTCTCCCGGTGCAGTCCATTAGAAGTACCCTTCCCAAACCTTCCTTTGATCAGTCAACCCGTGACGGCTATGCCGTCGGCGAGCCTGAAAAGTCTACAACCCAACATGTTGTGTTTGTTCTGGTGGCTGAAGTTGCGGCCGGTTCATCTGCAGCGGTTTCCGTTCGCCCCGGTGAAGCCGTCCGGATAATGACCGGTGCCCAGGTGCCGGCCGGTTGCGGGCGGGTGGTGCCGTTTGAAGTCTGCCGGGAAGAGCATGGGCGGGTTCTTATCCCGCTCCAAGCCCTGTCCGAGTCCAATACATTTATCCGCCGCCGCGGGCAGGACCTGCCCGCGGGCAGAGTAATCGCCGGTAAAGGGAAACGATTATCTGCAGATCATCTGCTCCTGCTGGCGGAAAATAAACAGATATCTGCAGAGGTGTACCGACGGCCCGGGGTTGTGGTACTCTGTACAGGCAGCGAGTTGGTCTATCCGGGTCAGGAGATGCGTCAGGGCCAGAAAATTTCCGGCAATGGTGTGCTGTTGCAGGCCCTTCTCCAGGGGGCGGGGAGCAAGGTTCTGCGGGTGAGAACCGTCTCGGATGGTGTTGCCGATATTATCGCCGCGCTTGAGAAAATGCTTGCGCTCCAGCCTGATATGATCCTGACCACCGGTGGCATGGGGCCGGGGAAATTTGACCTGCTTGAGCAGGTTTTTACCCGTCTTGGCGGTGAGATTCTCTATAACAGTCTTCAGGTTCGGCCGGGTAAATCAACCCTGTACGGCAAGCTGTCCGGGGTGCCGTTTTTTGGGCTGCCCGGGCCACCGCCTGCGGTCCGGTTGCTCTTCCATGAGCTTGTCGCCCCCGGACTTGGCAGGCTGCAGGGCTATCGGCATCCCCTGGGTTCACTTGTCAAAGCCCGTCTGCTCGAACCGATTGCTTCGGGTAAGAGCAATCATCTGAGTCTTAAAGGCGGGGTGGTCGTTGTCCGGAAGAGCACGCTTTGTGTTCGTCCTGCCGGTCGTCTGGACGGCATGAACGCAATTCTCCATCTGAGCAGCCGCCAGTCATCATTTCCCGCAGGCGCAACCGCCTCAATTCGCCTTCTTAGCGCCTGTTCTCATACTTTTTAACTGCTCTGCATTTCAGTGCCTGGACACGGTAAATTTATGCCACTGACTTAATTCGTGGAATTTAAATGCTGGATGAATGTACCCAGGGTGCCGGGGTGGTTCCGTTGTCATCCCCTTGAAGGCGGGGTTCCAGGTGGCTTTTTTTGGCAGTTCGGGCAGAAAAAGGTGGCCCTGCCGGCCAGTGCTTTTTTTAAGATAGTTTTACCGCAGGCGGGACAGGGGCTGTCGGCCTGACCATAGACTGCCAACTGGAGCTGGAAGTATCCCTGAGAGCCGCTGCTGCCGATAAAGTCCGAGATTGTGCTCCCTCCGGCCTCTATGGCCCGCTCCAATATCTCCCGGCAGTTGGAAATGATAGTCTGCCAGTTCCCTGCCGAAATCCGGTTCACCGGTGTCTCCGGATGGATGCCGGCGGCAAAGAGAGTTTCGTTGGCGTAAATGTTGCCGATGCCTGCAATCAGGCGACTGTCCATCAGGAAATTTTTCACCGGTTGGCGTCGTTTTGCCGCCAACTGCTGGAGAGCGGCCGGGGTAAAGTCATCGCTGAACGGTTCAATTCCCTTGGTCGCGGAAAATTGTTCTTCCAACTCGGCCGCCTGCTCGGCTGGCCAGACCAGGATGGTGCCGAATCTGCGGCTGTCGTTAAAGCGCATTTCCATGCCGTTTTCAAGGAGCAGCCCGAGGTGATCATGCCTGGCCTGTGGTTCTGCCTGGCAAAAGAGGCCGATCTTTCCCGTCATCCCCAGGTGCAGAATCAGTACGCTGCCGTTTTCCATTCTAAAAAGAAGGTATTTTGCCCGCCGGTCAATGGCCTGCACCGCTTGTCCTTCGATGGATTGTTTCAACAGCTTGCGCGGAATCGGGGTGCGTAGCCGTTTGTTACTCCAACTGACCTTGGTTATCTTCCTGCCCGGCAGATGCGGGAGCAGGCCGCGGAGGGTGACTTCGACTTCAGGCAGTTCCGGCATGACTATCCCCGGCACCAGGCCATCATGTAGTTATCAAGCTGAACAATCCGGACGGATTGGCTCTGTTTGTTCCCGGTAAGACGGCATTTGGCCTGCCAGGAATTTTTTGTATGCCCCGGAGTGACCCGTTCAAGGGCAATTGCCTCAAATATTCCGGCCTGCTCCGGAAGCCGGTGTTTTTTTACCGCCTCTTTGACCACCCAGAGCAGGGTCAGACCGGCTTCTCTGCTCCCGGCCTGAAGACTGTCGGCAAGGACGAGTTCTTCCGCTGTTGCGATCCGGTCCCGGACGTTGAGAATCTGGGCGCCGATAAGCTGGATATCTATTCCGCAGGCTGAGTTTGCCGTCATGGCCACTGCGTATTGGTGACTGTGGGAAATGGAGAGTTTCATGGATGTGCCCATCTGCGCCCAGGAGAGCACCGGCCGTCCATGGCTGTCGGGCAGGATGGAACATGTACCGGGCCGGAATGGTGCAGACTGTTTTTTTACGGCCTGCAGCAGGCAGCACTTGGCGGCAATCCTGCCGCTGAGCCATTCATTATATCGTTTCGGGAACCGAAAACGCGCTAGATATTGCTGTTCCTCATCACTGAGCCAGGACAGCAGCGTCTGTTGTTCACGGCTGAGCAGGTCGGACACCTGGGACGTGTCGATCAGCGTCAGGCATTCATTCTCCTCCATGCGGTAACGCAGCCGTAAGGAGCTGTTGTGTTGGTGCAGGCATTTAAAAAAAGCGTTCATCTCTGCTGTCGCGGCGACAAATTCTTGTCATATCCTATAGAGGCGGTATAATCAATTTCGTTTATAATTTTTTGTATATCTTTTTATTATCCTGAAAAATCATCGGGATGCACTCCCGACATACACTATACATGAAAAAATATGATTTCTCTTGCTGATAGTACATCGTTCGACGTTATCGTCGCTCTGATTTTGATCGTTTTTGTTGTTCGCGGGGCCTGGATCGGGTTCATGCGCCAGTTGGCCGCCTTTCTCGCCCTGGTCGGCAGTTACTGGCTTGCCGGCAGGTATAGCCGGGAATTGATGCCTTATGTGGGGAAATTCATAGAGAACCCGAAACTGGCTTTTCTGGTCAGCTTTGGGCTGTTGTTTTTCTTCAGCGCCCTGTTGTTTATTCTGGTCGGCAAGGTGCTGCATCGGGTTATGGAAATCTCCCTGCTTGGCTGGTTTGACCGGTTTCTCGGGTTCCTGCTTGGCGCGGTCAAAGGCGCGGTGCTGGCCTCTCTGCTCTACATGTTTCTGGCTTCAAGCCTGTCGGCGTCAAATGACCTGTTGAAAAAATCGATCAGTTCCGAATATCTTGCCCGGGGAGCGGATATACTGCACCAGCTCATTGCCGATCCCCAGCTGCAGGAACTTTTTTTGCCCAGAGTACCGGCCATTCCTTCGGCAGCAGATGACAGTGCGCAGGAGACTCAGCCTGACCCGGAGGAATCTCGAAAATAGAGCCTGGCAAGGCGTTGCGGTGAAAACCCCAGGAAGAATCCGGCAAGAAGTATCTGGTTAATCAGAGTGGTCCGAACAATCCCCAGCCGCTGCCATCGTCTGGGCGAGGTGGTTGCCGGGGCGGCAATGATGCCGATGCTTCCCAGTCGCCGCAGGCTGCGAAGCAGGGTGATTTCTTCCAGGATGGGATGGTCCGGAAATCCACCGCTGCGCTCAAAAGCACTTTTTTTCATGAACAGGGCCTGGTCGCCATAGGGCAGGTTCAGCAGTCGGCTGCGTACATTGGCCCCCTTTTCGACCAGCCGGTATGGTCGCCCCGGATGGTCGATGGCCAGGGAAAAGGCTCCGGCAACCCTTCCCGGTGTGTTTAATGCCTCCTGAATGAGCGCGGAAAAATTGTCCGGCAGTCGGGTATCGCAGTGGAGAAAGAGCAGGGTGTCGCCGTGGGCCGCTCTTGCCCCTGAGTTTTGCTGGAGCCCCCTGGAGGGAGGTGAGGACAGGAGCCTGACCGGATACTGCTGAAGAAGTGCACAGGTTCGGTCCGTGCTGCCGCCGTCAACGAAAATATGCTCGACATTGCCTTTGCTTCCGGCCACGGAGTCGAGCAGGGGGACGATCTGCTGTTCTTCGTTAAGAACAGGCGTGATGATGGAAATGCTCAAGGTCTTCCGGGCGGTCAATGTCATGGAGAGTTGGGAGTAGGCCATAGGAGCAGCCGGCGGCTTTTGCCAGGGCAAGGGTTTGCTCCAGAACTTCGGTCGTGCCCCATGGGATATCGGTCAGCATTGTGTTCAGGTCGGCTGTGGTGCATGATGGGCCGACGCCAAGCAAATAATACCCGCCGTCAAAGGTGGGGCCAAGGGCCAGATCGTGATTGGTCAGCATTTTTAAAGCATCATGGATAAGGTCTTTGTCCAGGTCCGGACAGTCGGCGCCAAAGAGAAGAATGCGCTGTCCGTTCCGGGCTCTAGCATGGCTCACGGCTGCCGCCATTCGCTGTCCCAGGGTACGTCCCTGTTGTTGAACCATCGGGATTCCCGGGAGCCACTGCCGCATCAGTTTGTTTGAGCCGCCGCTGTAACAGACATGCAGGGAAAGGCTCGTGCCGGAGAGTGCCGGAGTTATCCGACCAACGCAGTGCTTGGTCAACTGCCTGTGGAGGTCGGCCGCGCCTTCTGCGCCAAGGGCTGGAATAAGACGGGTTTTGACCCGGCCCGGTTCGGGAAATCTGGTAAAGAGGATCAGCTGGTCGGGCATTTCAGGTTGCAGGTCGTATGTTTCAGGTTTGTCGGTGTCGTAAAAAGCCACGAAACCGACGGCCTGGAGTTCGTAACATCTTGTAACTCCGTGCTGTGCAAAAGGCTTTCTGGACTTTTTACGAGTTCATCATGTTTCAGGTTCCAGCCATTGTAAATGAAATATTTTGGCGGGCAAGTCTTTTTTACCGGCAGGGCAAGGGGAACTGAAATGGCACGAAGGCAACAACGAAAAAAAAAGGATCCGAATTCGTACAGGAAGAGATCCTATCAAAGGCTTTCACAGTCCGGTCTTGTCTCAAGCCGGGTACGGATGATGGAGACGGATCTGCATATTCTGACCCCGGACAGGGTTGAAGATGATGCCCTGGCCCTGGTAGCCGAATTACGGGCTGAACTTGAGCACTATATAGAAGCCCATGCGGAATTTCTGCACTCTCTTGTCCCTCTGGCCCGGGATAGCGGGGCACCGGAACATGTCTGCACCATGCTGGCGGCGGGACTTCAAGCCGGGGTCGGGCCCATGGCGGCCGTGGCCGGGACCGTGGCTGAGGCCGTGGGCCAGGGGCTTGAACGGTATGGGCAGGCCGAGGTGATTGTGGAAAACGGCGGCGATATCTATGTCCACCGGCAGCAGGCCTGCACCATTTCCATCTATGCCGGAGAATCATCTCTCAGCGGTCGGGTCGGCATCAGGCTGCAGCCCGAACAGATGCCCTGCGGAATCTGCACGTCCTCTGCCTCTATCGGTCATTCTCTCAGCCTTGGCACCTCTGATGCGGCAGTGGTGGTCGCCCCCTCAACCGCCTTTGCCGACGCTCTTGCCACCCGGCTGGGTAATGAGGTCCAGCAGGGTGCTGATGGGTTAAGTCGTGCCCTGCAGGTTGTTCAGGAAATGGAGAATGTCACCGGTGCGGTTCTGATTGCCGGAGATAAACTCGGGGTCTGGGGCGATGTGGAGCTGGTTCAGGTCGATGCTCAATCGGCGGCGGCAAAAGAATGATGGGCGGGAATACGGGATGACGGAGCAACGGAGTGAGAAGCGACAGCAACTGAGCCGTTCTCTGCTGGTGTACGACGGGATCAGCAGTCGAATTGTAGGCCGGGTCGTTGACCTGACCCCCAAGGGGATGATGCTGGTCTGCGGGGAACCGGTATGGATACAGGAAGAGTACCGGCTGCGCATCACATTTCCGGGTCCCATCGACAATCGGGGCGAACTGAGTGTTCAGGCGGTCTGTCGCTGGTGCCGGGAAGATGCCGAGCCGGATACTTTTATTGCCGGATTTCAGTTTCAGAAACTCCTGGTGGAAGAACGTCGGTTTCTCTCCTGCCTGCTTGACCGAATTGGTTCTTTTTAAACGCTTCAACGCCGGTCCTGTGCCCGAGCTTCATTAAGGGCTTGTAGGAAAATAACATGGCTGATATTGCGCTTAGGTTTGGGTCAGATTTGGATGAGGAGATTGAACAAAACCGCAGGCGTAGCAGGGCTACGTCGAGGATTTTGTGATTGAGCCTCATTCAAATCTGACCCGA
>JAJRQC010000123.1 GCA_024280455.1 Deltaproteobacteria bacterium
GGTGGCCATAGCGAGGAGGCCCCACCCGTTCCCATTCCGAACACGGAAGTTAAGCTCCTCAGCGCCGATGGTACTGCATGGGTGACTATGTGGGAGAGTAGGTCGCTGCCGATTCTTTTTAAACAACAAAGCCCCTGTCACAAAAGTGACAGGGGCTTTGTTGTTTCAGAGTTTTTTTAAATTATTCCCGTAAAATATTTTCTATTTCTCCGCACAAATTCCCTGAACTTTCGCCACCAGCCAACGTATCCACTCTCTTTAGAACATCTGCAACTTGCCTATTCTGTTGCTCTTCTGTAAATCCAGCACCACCTTCTTTTGTTCTCTGCATAAGCTGATGCCCGGCAATGGACTGCCGCTGCCAGAATCCAGCATTCTGTTCTTTCCGCAGACACCCCTGCCTGACGGTAGCCAGCCAAAGCTCCAAAGTAAGTGGAGACTTCACTGGTTCAGGGGCTCGCTGCACTTGAACGCCTCCCTCTTCAAGTACAGGTGCCGACTCCATCAGCATCACGTTCTGCTCTGCCGAACCTGACAGGCCCATGCCGCCCGCGTCTGCCTGCCGTTCTGCTTTTTTGCTCCGAACGGCCTGCCTGCTCCTCTTTTTCTCTGGAGATGCAGGAGCCGCAAATGTTTTCTCAACCTGCGGCACATCCGCCCTGCCCGCCTTGTCTTCACCGGGCATTTCATTCATTTGCAGGACATCGGTGCGTTCTATTCTCTTCTCTTCCTGGACCTGTGTTTTATACAACGGCTGTCCTGCATCTCTGATAATATTAAGGTATAAAACCACAGAGGCTGCAGCAGCAAAGGCCGACCCGGCCCAGGCAAGATTTTTTATCTTGAAAAATCTGCTCTTTTTGTTGCTCCCTTTTTGTTCTCCAGCTTCTATTTCATGCAGCTCCAGCCACTGCCCGTAACATCGTTTACAACCGGCCAGATGTTCAAAAAACCGTTGCTGTTCTTTGACAGAACACCTCCCCTCAACCAGGCAGGCCATCTGCTCAGAGTTCAGGCAATCGATTTTTTCCCCATCCTGGGTTGATGCCGCCAGGCCGAGCAATGCAGCCCGCCGGTTGGCGTCATGCTGTTTCTTCAATTTGTGTATCTGTGCCATACAGTATAACTCGAAATGTACGCAGCCCTCTACGAACTGATCCCGGCCGGCAGTGATGATCTGCCCCGGATCGACCCCCTCAAGTATCAACAGGTGCAGGGAAAAAGCGGTGTTCAATTCAACAACGAACTGATGACCGTTAAACTGCGCTACAAGCCCTTGCATCAAAAAAAGTCTCGGCTGCTGACCACAACTGTTCCAAGTCGGAACGTTTCCCTGGCGGCAACCAGCAATGATTTTCGTTTTGCCGCCGCAGTAGCCGGATTCGGCATGTTGCTGCAAGACTCCGATCTCCGAGGAGATCTTGATTATAATCAGGTGCTCACGCTGGCTAAAAATGCAAAGGGAACCGATGATGAAGGGTATCGGGCTGAATTTATCCGCCTGGTAGAGATGAGCCAGCTCCTTCAGTGCCTTACTCTTGAATTACTGTCAAAAAAAACAGGTAGGCGCAGACTCCGAGAAAATTTTACGGCACAGTGTAGCCCGCCCCTGCAGGCGATTGGGGCCTATATCCTGAGACGTAATTATCGCCCGCAGGGGCGGGGCTACGGTTTACATGGGTTGCGGGTGCCCCGCTCCGGCAGGGGGGCATCCTCACATCCAGACTGCTCTTTCTCTTGTCTCAGCAGAGAGCCGGTTCAACATATACCTCCCGCCCTTGGCGTCCGGCTGTCTTAAAACTCTCATCCGACATATCCAGACTGTCGGCCCACAACCAGACCGGAAGTTGTTTCTGATCGGGCAGATGGCCGAAAAACTTTGTTGCCGCAGCCACAAAACAAAATTGTTCCCTGCTTAAATCTGCAACAGGTGTCGAACCACCGATGAAAAACTGCACCTCATCATTTTCGGTGACCAGCAGTAAATCATTTTGTTTTTTCATTATGGAATCGCGCAGGAACTTGACCGACTTGAGTTTTAAACCACCCTTCCCGGTCTGTGTAAAATCAAACATCGTCTGCCGAACAATCATTTTATACTCCATACCCAACCTCCTCTGGTTTAAGGAATAAACCAGCATGGCTGGACCGGATTTTCAGGCCACAGCCACAACGAACCATGAGAATAGCCTGAGAGAACAAAACGTTGTGGACTATTCTCGGATAAACCTGCGTGTAAAGAGTTACGGACGGCAGGAATATTCATGTGTTGTTGAGGCGGTACCCCTCTACATCCAGTCCGCCATACCTGTTATTTTCCTTGACTGTAACAGAGGAGGGTTGTCATATAGCGATAGACCCCCTCTTTTTTTACTGTTTTTTTAAAAAAATCGTTTTTTTCTCTGATACCTGAATCCTGATAACTAAGAGCTGATATCATGTCTCTTCTTGAACGCATTTATTATTTCCATGCAAAAATCCGGGCCGGCAGGTTTCCCAATACAACTGTGCTGATCAATGAATTTGAAATCTCCCCGGCAACCGCCCACCGGGATATCGCCTATCTCCGGGACAGACTTCTGGCACCACTGGCCTTTCATCATAAAAAAAACGGCTTTTTTTATACCCGTGACGACTTCCAACTCCCTTTTGAAGACAGTCCGGCCATGACGCTCATCCTGGGCTTGCTTGGCAATCTGGCGGAAGAGACAGGGCTGGCTGAATTGCCGGAACTTGCCGAGATAAAAAAACGGCTGCAGGGGGTCCTCTTCCCGGGCCAGCGGGATATCGGTGATATTCTGCACTGTGAATGGGTTGAAAAAGAACGAATCAATGGGACGATTTTCAAATCAGTCCTTGGCGCACTTCGGGAGCAGCAACAACTCCAGCTCAGCTATCGTGACGGCACCGGCAAAAAGAGCCAACGCCGGATTGATCCCATGAAGCTGGTCAACTATCAGGGCCGCTGGTACCTGCTGGCCTGGTGTGAAACACGCCGGGAACGACGGATGTTTCATCTCGCCCGGATGGAACAGGCAACGCTGACCGGATCTCAAATCGAGCACGCCATGGAGCAGGATGACAGCTGGCTGACCGACAGCTTTGGTATTTTCAAGGGACCGGTTGTCTTCCATGCCACCATCAGGTTCACCAGCACGGCGGCGGAAATTGTCCGCCATCAACAGTGGCACCCGGACCAGAAGCTTGAGGCAAAGAAGGGCGAAACATTGCTTAGTCTGCCGGTGGCCGATGACCGGGAACTGATCATGAAAGTTCTCCAGTTCGGAGCCCAGGCTGAGATTGTCGCCCCGAAAGGATTGCGGCAGCGATTGCAACAGGAAATTCTGCAGATGAGCCGCCTGTACAACCAATGAACCTCTTGCCGAATGACCATTTTTTTTCTACAATTGAACAATTTTTAATGGCTTCGTAAAAATCCTGCCCGCATTTGCCTGCAACAAATAAACAGGGAGGCACGGCCTTGCCGCTGACAGTGACGAGACCGTGTACAATAAAGACCATTTTCACATTCTCCTGAAGAGGAAATCACATGCATGCAACAATCACCGCCGTTATCCTCGCAGCCGGAAAAGGCACCCGGATGAAGTCAAGCCGGGCCAAGGTTCTGCACGAGGTTTTTTTCAAACCCATGCTCCACCATGTGCTGGATTCGGTGCGACAGGCCGGGATCGAACAGACGGTTGTTATTGTCGGCCACCAGCGTGCGGCCGTTCTTGTCTCCATTAAACAATACGCCCACACTCCGGTTGTTCAGGAAGAACAGCTCGGAACCGGTCATGCCGTGCTCTGCACGGAAACCGCCTGCAGGGAGAGTGACCAGGTCATGATCCTCTGCGGTGACACTCCGCTCATCCGGCCCGAGACCCTGCAGGCAATGATCAAAGCCCACGCTGAAACAAACAGCACCGTCACCCTGATGACCACCCTGCTCGAAGATCCCTTCGGCTACGGCAGAATCATTTCAGATCAGGATGGAAATATTCTGGAAATTGTCGAGCAAAAGGATGCCGATCCTGCCCAACGGGCAATCAAGAAAATCAATGCAGGGATTTATCTGGTCAAAGGTGAATTTCTTTTTGCCGCCCTGCAGCAGGTGGGAACCGATAACAGCCAGGGGGAAGTCTACCTCACCGACCTTATCTCCATTGCCAACCGGCAGGGACACAAGGTCCATACCTTTGTCCATCCACAGGCCATAGATGTTCTCGGAGTCAACTCACGGATTGAGCTTGCCCAGGCAGATAAAGAGCTGCAGATGCGCCATAACCGAAAAATCATGCTCAACGGCGTAACCATGTACTCTCCGGAGACTATTCTCATTGCACCCAACTGCACTCTCGGTCAGGATTCCGTTATCCAGGCCGGGGTGCAGATCAGCGGCAGGTCAACCATCGGCAGCGGAGTCCAACTTGAGACCGGCGCCGTGCTCGACAACTGTACCATCGGCGACAACGCCGTAATCGGTGCCCACAGTGTGCTCCATAACAGTACCATTGAAGAGACGGAACATATCCCGCCCCTGACCTACCGGGTTGGCTGATGCCCCTGCTGAAATAACGGAACATAAAGTACAGGATTTAGGTGGAACATTTTCAGGCTTTATAAAAAGACTCTAAACCGTTATATTGGCACAGTTTCAATACTTTTCCATTCCTCAAACGATTAATAACTTTCAACTGGAGCATAGCGACCCCATGAGCGACATTAAAAAAATGTACACAACCATTCTCGGTGACTCTTTCCCCATGGAGATGACTCTCTCATTCGGCGACCAGACCCTGGTCTATCGCAAGAGAACCTGGGGTATTCCCATGGAAGACGGATCCGTGGATGAACGTGGCCTGCGCTACGGAGAAAATCCGGACCAGGAGGCCGCCCTGTATGAACTGGTCAACGGCAACCTGGTGCTTGGTGACTGTAAATTCATTGAACCGGGCAACTCGCTGGTCTCCGGCATTACGGTCGACGACATGCTCCAGGTAGGTAAACATCCAGGCAAGATCAACCTGACCGATGTCGATAACGGCCTCAACATCATTAAATACATGGTCGATAAACCGGCTGCCGTTATTCTCAAGCACAACAACCCCTGCGGAGCCGCCATCGGCTCGACCCTTGCCGAGGCCTATAACAAGGCCAACCGTACCGACCGCATTGCCGCCTTTGGCGGAGCGGTGATCATGAGCAAGCCGGTTGATACCGATACCGCAAAGCTGATGGCAAAAAACTACCTGGAAGTTGTCTGTGCCCCAGATTTCGAAGACGGCACCCTGGAAATCCTGTCCAAGGCCAAAAACCTGCGGGTTATCCGCATGGACGGTATCAACCGGCTGGCCGACTTTGAACAGTTTCGTTTTGTCGACTTCAAATCACTCATTGACGGCGGCCTGATCGTTCAGCAGTCGGCGGTCAACTCCATCCGCTCCATCAATGACCTGAAACCCGCCACTGCGACCTGGAAGGGACAGGAGTATGCCTGCAAGCGCAGTCCCGACCAGCGCGAGATCGATGATATGATCTTTGGCTGGGCCGTGGAACATGGGGTAACTTCAAACTCGGTTATCTATGTCAAAGACGGCTGCACCACCGGAATCGGCACCGGTGAACAGGATCGGGTCGGCGTTGCTGAGATTGCCGTTCACAAGGCCTATGTAAAATATGCCGACATCACCTGTTTTGATAAATTCGGCATTCCCTATGCCGATCTGGCCCTTGAGGTTGAACAGGGTAAACGGGATGCCGGCGAGCTTGAAGAGATTGATGCCAAGGTCAAAGCGGACCGGGCCGGTCTGCCCGGCTCGGTGATGATCTCGGATGCATTCTTCCCTTTCCGTGATGGAGCGGATGTAGGGATCCGTGAAGGAATCTCAGCCATCCTCCAGGCTGGCGGCTCCATGCGTGATTACGCCTCCATCGAGGCCTGTAACGAGGCCGATCCGCAGGTGGCCATGATGTTTACCGGCCAGCGTTCATTCAAGCACTGATTATCCTTTCTTCTCTGCCTGGATTGTCTTCTTCAGGTAAGCTCGAATAAAGAACAGGGGCGGCCTTTTGGCCGTCCCTGTTGTGTTTGGAGGATTACACAACAAAATCGACAGGACGAATACAACAGGCAACAGACTGGTGTATTCCGAACAATACCCCTCGAAGCTGTGTCGTATCAGGCTATTTTCTTTCTTCGAAGTCTACGCTATCTGTTGTGGCTGTGACCTGTAAAACCAGGAGTCTGCGCTTCGCTCCGCTTATCTGGTCCAGCCATGCTGGTTTATCCGAAAATCGAATTGCGCAGTATTTTTAACGTAAGTCGTTGATTTTCACTGTTTGTTGTGCCGAAAAAGCATGGCGGTTTATCTGAAAATAGCCCATGAAGTATTGCCGATCCGGGCTATTTTCATTTTTTTATTGTGGCAGTGGCCTGAAAAATCTTGATCCAGCCATGCTGGTTTATCCGAAAATAACCCCCGAAGTGATGCCGATCCAGGGCTATTTTCATCCTTCGTTGTGGCTGAGACTTGTAAAATCTTGGTCCAGCCATGCTGGTTTAAAAGAAAAAGATCGATTCTCATCAATGCGGCTCAATTGACTTTGTCTCTCGTTGTCAGTATATTATAAGAAGTTATGGTTTTGTATTTCTACATATTTTTCCATTCCAACCCATGAGCTGATGCCCACAGAATCCCGCAGCGATACATGGAAAACCGGTGCCGCCGACCTGCGCACGGTCTCTACCCTTACCCAGTTGCTGGCCGGTGCCATCAAGCATCATACGCTCTATCCAGAAGATCACTCCATAGCCAGACAGCATATCGGCAAAATCCACGAAACCTTTTCCCTGTTTTTCAAAAACCATAAGACCCTCCATATTGATATCGGCAAAAACGCCCTGCTCTATGATGGGGATGTGGTCTTTCAGGGCAAGCCCGATGAAAATGATATCGCCTTTCTCCTCGGCCGCGACGGAGTGGAGTGGATGGAATTTTCCAGGGATATCGAACAGTGGGAGATCCAGGCACTGCTTAGAATTATCAACAACAACCGGCGCAGTTATGCGGAAAACGACGGCAATATATCCAATGCCCTGTGGGAAATGGATTTTCCCCATATCGAATACAAACCCCTTGACCTGATGGCCATGGACCTGCCGTTCCTCGACCTGGCTTCATTCCGGGTTGCCCCCGCCGGGTCCGGGACGGTGGCCGAAGAATATACGGCTGAACCGGCCGCAGATACAACGGCTGAGGGCAAGTCCTACCGGGAAGCCGACGATTTCGACACGGTCGAGGAAGAGAACGAAGAAACCGGCATCGCCCTTACGACACCGGGTAACGCCTTATGGAGTCTGAGCATTCTGGAAGAGCATCAACTCAAGACAATGGTTGAGCAGGAGGAAAACAGGGAACACACGGAAAGCACCATAGGCATTCTGTTTATCCTGCTCCTGACGCAAAATGACAGGCAGGAGGCAGCCGAAACACTCGCATTCCTGCAGGACCGCTTCCTATACTGCCTGCAGCACCGACAAATCACGTATGCACTGCAGATCATCCTCACCCTGACCAAGATTGAAGCTGCCGAAAGAAAACGGCGGCAATGGATCTGCCCCCTGATTCTTGACCTGATCAGTACGGTTTCCAGACCGGAAAGTCTGCGTGACCTGGAAAGTTTTTTCTCCACCCCCGAAAAATCCGTTCCCGAGAGTGAGTTCAAACCACTATGGACACTGTTACGACTCCTGCCACCTGACACCCTGAAGACCCTGGCCCCACTCAGCCATACCATCGATCTCCAGTATTTCGGGGCCTCTTTTCTTGGTCTCTTCGAGCATTTTGCAGCCATCGATTCACCGTCCCTTGCGGCAGTGATTCCGGAGACACACAAGGACATATGCCTGGGCCTGTTTCCATTTATCCTCAAGGTACGAACGAATCAGGCCATTCCCATCCTTACAGCCATGGCTCTGCATTCTTCTCCTCAGGTTCGCGGCAAGGCCTTTTCCCTCCTTGTAGAATGGGATGAAGTGGATCCGGGCAAACTGTTTCCCTTAATTAACGATCCGGACGAAACCATACGGAGTACGATTCTCTCTCTGGCCGGAAAAAAACGTCATGCTGATATGGAACGAATGCTCCGCAACTATCTGGAAAAGTATACCGGGAATACAAAAGACCGTGACCACATACTTGCCGGTTACCAGGCTCTCGGTAAATCAGGCAGTGCCGCATCCATTCCGTTTCTAAAAAAAATCCTTTTCCAGGGTTCCAGCCTCGGCACCCTGTTTGCAACCGGAGGTGGAGCGCATAAGGAGGGTGCAGCCCGGGCGTTGCGGGCTCTTCAGCTCCCAGAGGCCAAGGCAATTATCGAAGAGGGGGCAGGCCATATCCTGCCCGATGTTCGGGCATCCTGCCGCAAAGCACTGGGGAAACACAATGACTGACAGGTTCCCCAAAAAAGACGTGCCGGCCATGAAGATTGACCCTTTGGCGGGACAACGGTTCCTGCAGGTCCTCAACGCGCTGTTTTCTACCGCTAAGATCCATCTGGATAACAATCAACTGCTGCAGAACTGCGCTGATAACTTTTCCAGAAGCATTGAAGAACTGCTCCAATTCGACGATGAAATTAACCTTCTTACCTCGGTAGGCTGCTTTTACCTGCAGCAGGAAAAAATCTTTCTGCAGCGGAATATCTCAGGTCTGGCCCGAAAGATGCTGGCCTATTTTGAAAAAAGGCAGATTGAAGGGCTGCATTTCAACCGCAGTGCGGCCTATGTTTCCCATGAGGATATCCTCGCCTTTGCCCGTCTCCTCAACCAGGCAAAGGACGAAGAAGACCCGCTGTTCTGGCTCCAATCCATGCTGGAGGAAAAGAACTATCACTGGGTGGAAATAATCAACACGACCCAGGCTCAGTCACTGGCAAGTATTTTTTCAAGCACGGAGGGAGCAACACCCCGGGGAAAGCAGACCGGCAAAGGTGGTTCCGGACAGAAAACGACTGAATCAGGTAATAAACAAGCCGAAAAGACGACGGCCGACCAGAAAGCAGGCTCTCGGGAAGACAGCCGTAAAAAACCAGCTTCCACCCCCAGACGCAGACGCCGGAGACGGACCCAGAAAGCCGTCCTCACCTACAGCTATGCCATGCATTCCCTGCATGAGGTTGCCGAACGACTCAACAGCAACAAAGCCGCAGGCCTTGGAAAATCAGTTCAGCTGGTCCAGAATATGGTCGATCTGGTCATGAGCGATGACAACGTGCTCCTCGATCTGTCCACCATTCGTGACTATGATGATTATACCTTTACCCATTCCATCAATGTCTCCATCCTGTCTCTCTGCCTCGGGAACCGTATCGGCCTGAGCAAGGTCTCTCTAGCCCGCCTTGGTCTCAGTGCCCTGTTCCATGATCTGGGTAAGATAGATATACCCAAAGATATTCTGAACAAGCCGGACAAGCTCACGGAAAAGGAATTCGGTATCGTTAAACAACACTCGATTAACAGTGTCCGACGGATACTCAAACTGCGGGCATCCTACGACCGCAAGTCGAGTATCATCCTGCCCCCGTTTGAGCACCACCTGCGCTATGATCTCTCCGGCTACCCGAAAACACCGCGCAAGACCCCGATCAGCCTGTTCGGCCGGATTATCACCATTGCCGATGTCTATGACGCGATCACCGGTCCCCGAATTTATCGGAAGAGTTACATGAGTCCGGACAAGGCCCTGGGGTTTATGCTGAAAGACTCGGCCACCGTGTTCGATCCGATCCTGCTCAAGGTCTTTATTAATATGCTGGGCATATACCCTATAGGTACGGTGCTGTTTTTTGAGAATGAGGAGATGGGACTGGTCGCCCAGGCACCGGATGAAACCGTTGATCCGCAAGCGCTTTGGGTCCTGCTGCTGGAAAAAGACGAAAATGGCGGGTACAGGAAAGGGGCCTACCTCAACCTCGGCATGTGGAATCCCGACACCGGAACATTCAACCGCCGGATACTGAAGACCATCCACCCGGCAGATCTGGGTATCCAGCCGGCTGAATTTCTACTCTTATAAACCAGCAGGCTGGACCAGATAAGCGGAGCGAGGCGCAGACTCCGAGAGTTTTAACGTCATAGCCAAAACCAGATAAGCGTAGACTTCGAGGATGAAAATAGCCTGATACGACATCACTTCGTGGGCGATTTTCGGACAAACCAGTCCCTGACCTGGAAGCGAGAAAAGAAAAACAATCCCACCAGAGAGTCTGGAGCTTACTTACCTAGCAACCTCCACCCAGGATCCACGCCTGGCGGATTCCAGGCAGCCCTCACAGGCCTGCACGGCCCGCAGCCCATCTTCACCGGAAACAGGATTTTCACCCTGACCGGCAAGAAAGCGCTGCCAGTCCTCAAGAAGCGGCCGAATAGTCCCCACCGGCTCACCGCATTCAACCGGATGAACGTCCACCCCGACAATACGGGCGCAGGTGTTATAAATCTGATCTCCGACCAGTTGGCCGTCACTGCAGACAAACTCAAACCGGCCCGAACGTGCCCGGCCCACCTTTGAACAGTCCACAATCCCTTTGACACCACCTTCCATTTCAACCAGCACCAGCAGCAGGTCTTCAAGGGCCGCATTATGCTGCCGGCCGCTGATGGCCATGACCCGCTCCACTTCACGGCCGGTAATATAACGCAGGGCATCAAACACGTGGACGGCGGTATGAAAACTCACCCCGGCACCGGCAAGTTCCGGCTGTTCATGCCAGTCCAGGGTGGAGGGCTCGATACGCTGGTTGGCCGAAAAGCTGTACAGATCACCGAGTTCCGGCAACAGCTCGCGAAAGCGGCTAATGACCTGATTATAGCGCAGGGTCTGGCCGACGGTCAGAGGCAGGTTATTTTTGTTGCAGAGGGAAACGATTTCCCGGGCCTGGTCAAGGCTTGCAGCCAGGGGTTTTTCCAGGAGCAGCGGTTTTCCGGCCCTGACGCAGGCCCGGGCAATAGCTAGGTTCAAGGCCGGGGGCACAACTCCGATGACCGCTTCAACGCCATCATCGTCCACCAGCTGCCGCCAGTCCTCATAGCCGCGACAATTCCACTCTCGCATCTGATCCTTTCGCTCGGCGGACCGTCTGCTGATGGCTGAAAGCTCAAGCCCAGGGACATCGCGGACAATATGACGGGCATAACGGCTGCCGTGTTTTCCGGTTCCGACAAGACCTATACGCATGAGTTCAACCCGCTGTGAAAGAAAAAACTTATGGTGCACAGAGACAGAGCATTTGCCAGCCCGAAGGCAGATTCTCGGGGATACAACCCAGCTCGGCGGCGAATTCAGCCAGTTCTTCGGCAGTGCAGTTTATCGAGGAAGTTCGATTCCCTGAGTCGACGTCCTCCAGTTCCCGCCTGAAAAAATCAAGTAATGCCGCCCGGACGACCTCTTTAAAGCCGTCACCGTCCCGACCGATTCGCTCGCAGAAGGCCTGATGCCTGCGCCAGTTATACAGACTGCGCTGTACGCCCCGATACAGACTCAGATCACGGTTTGCCGGATCAAGATCACGAAGCACTATTTCCCGGCTCCGCTTGAGAGCTCCGTTCTGCAGGGCGGCAAGTTCTTCGTTATTGAGCAGGATATGCGGCCCTTCCGGATCTTCACTGAGATAATACAGCGTGGAGTACAGGGCTATCTCGGGAATCTCTCCGGAGTGGCGGACAATAAGATATTCCTCCTCCAATAGCAGGGTGCGCTCTTCCTCCATCAGGACTACTCGCTCTTTTGAGGATTATCCAGGTTAAACAGGCTGCGAACCACCCCGATCCGTTCCTGCTGATCCACGCAGTGATGGTCTGATTTCAAATACAACAGGGGATAATGCAACATTTTAGAAGCAATAGATGTTGCCATCTTTTCAATGGATTTTTTCTCTTTGGGAGACAGAGAATCCAGACGACCGAGGGTGCGGGCAAGTTCCTTCTTACTGATCTGATCGGCCAGAGTCCGCAACTCGATAATAGTCGGAGTCACCTCCATATTCTCCAGCCAGCTCGAGAATTTGTAGGTTTCCTCATCAACAATTCTGGCCGCCTTCACGGCCTCCTTGTCGCGCTCCGATTTATTCATCTCCACTACATTGTTCAGATCATCAATGTCGTAGAGATAAATATTGTCCAGCTCGTTAATAGCCGGGTCAAGATCCCGCGGTACGGCTATATCGATGAAAAACAGGGGTTGGTTGCGACGCCGGCGCATCACCGGCTGCACATCTCCCCTGGTCAGGATCAGTTCAGTCGCCCCGGTCGAACTGACAATGATATCAACATGCTCAAGTTGATCCACCAGTTCCTCAAGAGAAATGGCCCGGCCGTGAAAACGTTTGGCCAGGGTAACGGCACGCTCAAGGGTCCGGTTTGCAACCACAACCTCCTTTACTCCCTGCCCGACCAGATGTTCGGCAGCAAGTTCCGCCATTTCACCGGCTCCGATCAGCATGACCCGCTTATCCTTAAGATCGCCGAAGATCTTCCTGCCCAGCTCAACGGCGGCATAGGAAATCGAAACCGCACTTGCGCCGATCCGGGTCTCCGTCCGTACCCGTTTGGTAACGGAAAAGGATTTATGGAGCAGCTTGTTTAAGACCAGTCCACTGCTTTTCTTTTCCGAGGCAAAGCGATAGGCTTCTTTAAGCTGGCCCAGGATCTGCGCCTCACCGACAATCATGGAATCAAGGCTGGAGGCGACCAGAAAGAGATGCTGGATCGCATCCTCATCTTCATGCTGATAAATACAGCCTGCGACCTCTTTCCGGGTAACACGACCGGCAAAGAGCATATCCAGGACCTGACGCCTGGCCAGCTGGACATCACTGCAGGTAAAGAGCACCTCTACCCGGTTGCAGGTGGAAAGCAGATAATACTCGTTTAACGAGTCAAGTCTGCCCAGAGCGGCGAGCGGTTCTTCGTAGCCGCCGGACAGGGCAAGCTTTTCACGAATCGCAAGGGGGGTGGTTTTATGGTTGACCCCCAGCAGTACGATGGTGTCACGCCCCATGAGCACCCACCCCTTTGAGCAAAAATACCAGGGTCAGCAGAACCGCCATAAAGGCAACAATGGTCATTATGGCGGCACGGCGTCCGCGCCAGCCCATGGTAAAACGCTGATGCATCAGGGCGGCATAGAGAAACCAGGTAATCATCGACCAGACGATTTTTGGATCCCAATGCCAGTTTCGCCCGCCCCAGATCAGCTTGGCCCAGATATACCCGGTAAACATACCCAGGGTCATGAGCGGGAAACCAATACTCAGACAATGTTGATTGAGTTTATCGAGCGCGTCAAGGGACGGCAGGCGGGAATAAAAAAAACCAAACCGTTTCTGCTTTAATTCACGCTCCTGCAGGAGGTACATGATCCCGCCGATACAGGCCAGAGCCAGGAATGCGTCCGCGATCATGGCAAGAGAGGCATGGACCGGAAAGAGCCAGGAGCGCTGAGTCGGAGTCAAAGGAAGGATCTCATGGGGTGCCAGGGCCGAAACAATCATGAGAATGACCACCAGGACGGTGGCAAAGGTGCCGAAATTTTTTACCGTATACCGCCAGCGAAAGGACAGATAACACCAGGAAATGGACCAGGAAAAAAAGGAGATCGTCTCATGGACACTGGTGATGGGAGTATGTCCAGCCTCAACCAGACGGGCAACGATGTTGGCGCTGTGAAGAATGGCGGCGGCAAAGAAGACCTTGCGGGCAATACTGCGTACATTATTCTTTTGACTGAAAAAAAAGACCAGATAGGCCGCCATGGCCAGCAGGTAACCAACAAAGCTTATTTGAAAGAGGAGATAACTATAACTCATACACCCGTTCCCAGTTGGCTGATATCCAAATCCATATCCGGCCCGAGAATCTTGTGCAGATGATCCTGCACCCGGTCCCATCGGCCTTCCCGAATCCACTCGACTATATCGTCATGAAGAATATTTTGAAACAGAATTTTGCGCTTGGCTGCAGTTGAGGCGGCGGCAATCACCTCTCCACGAAGTTGGCCCATCAACTGCAGAAGCAATCCATATTCCGGCCCGTACTGATCTTCCAGCCGGCGACGCACCATGGCGGCAACGGCAGGGCTTTTGCCGGAGGTGGAAACGGCAAGGATAAGGTCACCGCGCTGAACTGTGGCCGGAACCTGGAAACTGCATTGGCTGGGGCTGTCAATGACATTGACCGGAATTCCCAGGCGGTCGGAATCCCTGAAAATCTGCTGTTGAATCTCAGGACTGTCGGTTGCAGCAAAGACAAGAAAAGCACCGGTTAAATCACCCGATGCATATTTTTTTTTCCGCCACCGGCAGGCATGCTCTTTGACAAGCTCGGCAAGGCCGGAGGTCAACTGCGGACTGACAACCAGGACCAGTGCCTTCTCAGCCAGCAGTCCATTAACCTTGCGTTCGGCAACGGTTCCACCGCCAACCACAACACAGAGCCTTCCGGATATATTCAGACAGACAGGATACACGGCGATGAACAGTTGAAGGATCGAAAGCCGTCACGGGCCCTTATACTTGAGGCCAACCCGGTGACCACAGGAGTTATCGGGCGACCAGACGGGTTAAGAGGACCTCTTTATCGGCTTCCAGACTTTGCAGCTTCTTTTTCCGGGCCGAAATTACATACTCCTTATCCGCCATCTGCAAAAAAGGCTGGAGACTTTTACGACGGAGATCGTGGGCCAGGAAGACGGAACCGCCTGGTTTTAGCGCCTTGCCTATAATGGTGAGCAGCGGTTGAAAGAACTCTTCACGGAACAGAATTTCTGCGCCGAGAATAACGTCGTATTTTTCCATTTCAGGAGGATTGAGCCAGTCAAGCATGGAAAAACGGACGGTATCCAGACCGCTTGCCGCAGCACTGACCCTTTCAAAATCAAGAATCATCTCTTCATAGTCACTCAGGGTGACGGCACAGCCCCTGGCGGCGGCTGTCAGGCCGGGGGCACCAAGTCCGGCGCCGAGCTCAAGAACGTGGGTGCCGTCGGCAAACGTTTGCCCGGCAACAAACTCAGACAGGACAATGGCGGCCTCCCACAGCCGGATCCAGAACGGAAACTCGGAAACATCTTTGAGAGGATCCTTACCATCAAGGATCTGTTCAAGATCGGTGATTTTAAGGAGATTTAACCGTATATCCCGAACCGAAAAGGGCTCAAAGGCGACCTTGTACTGTTTTTTTATCTGCTCGTAGAGCGCTCTGGGCTCATCGGCAAGTGTCTGTGGATCCATATATTTTTCATGTACGCGCTGCTGAAGTAATCTGGTGGTGCTGAAGCCCCCGGAGCAGGGACCGGGAACAACATCACTCTGCAAAAAGGTCCTGTTTTTCTTTTGTCGGTGTCGTAGATAGCGAGTGTAACGAGACTTTGAATAGCCACAAAACCGACGGCGGAAAGGTTATAACTTCTTGTAATTCCGTGCAGTGCAAATGGCGTTTTTGCCTTTTTACGAGTCCATCTCTTTTGACTGTCGGCCAAAACCGGGCCTGTCAACGGGTAAAATACCAGGCAAAGCCAATTCCTGAAACAACAAAACAGTACTATCCAAACCAATGCAACCGTCCCTGTCTGATTATACCCATCAAAAGAACAATGGCAAGGTAGCCTGAACAGTTGCCAAACTACAAAAAAAAACGGGTTGATGTTAAAACATCAACCCGTTTTAAACGTCTCAAAAGAAGCTGACTGTATCAGCAACCTTCGACTGCTTTTTTCTTTGATTCTTTTACATAAACTTTCATTCCGGCTTTCAGTTTATCTGCTTTTTTGCAGGTCATGGTTACGGTGTTCCCCTCAACACTGTCAACTTTACACTTCACTTTACCGGCCAGAGCGCTCCCGGCGCTTAATGCAAAAGCAACAACCATTACAACAGTTACCAATTTTTTCATAACCATCCCCCTATTCTTAATAGTTTTCATGAAACACCTTCATTCAAAAAAAGCCCACCATAAAAGCTTTTTACAGGAGAAAAACATATCAAGGATTCCCCATGGTTGTCAACAAAAAACTCCAGTGCCACCGGGTGGCACCATCCTCTCGTAATGCTCCTGTTTATTTACTGCAGAACAGCTTTGATATCCCGCTCCAGCAGGGCATGGGGGACAAAACCGGGATACTTCTTTACTACATGTCCTTTTTTGTTAATAAGAAAGGAGGTGGGAATACCGGCAATTCCACCAAAACTCCTGGCCGTTGAACGATCGGCCATAAGAACCGGGTAATTGATTTTTTCCTGCTCGACAAGCTTGGCCACAATTTTAGGCCCACCCTCATCCACCGAAAGACCGATAACGGCAAATCCCCGGGGACCAAGATCTTTGTGCAGCTGAATCAGGGTGGGTATTTCCTGTCGACAGGGCGGGCACCAGGTGGCGAAAAATGTTATCAGCAGGACTTTCCCCTTAAAGCTCCCGCTGTTGACGACCTTTCCGTCAACAGCGGACGGCAGGGAAAACTCCGGCATGACGGTCGCGGCATCTGCCCGACCCGATAACGGGCCCACCGGAACCAGGAAAAAGGATAGAACCAATAGAAAGCGAAATAATGTTTTTGAGTACATGCAGTCTCCTTGCAGAATGAGAATATAGAACCGTACTGCCGATGTTTCGACAACACCATTGTTTTTTTTGTAACCGTTCAGCGGGATGACAAGTTTAAGAGCCCCTCTGGCCTGTAAGTGTCTACCAGTGCCTTAGATAAGGTACTGGTGAACGCTTACATTTTTTTTCAGCACTTAAACCGAGGTTGACAGATCTGTCAACAGGGATCAATCATTGATGGGCTTGAACGGCAAACGAAAAGGAAACTCAACCACACTATCGAAACCGGGAAGGCCGGCAACAAACAGCTCAGGCCTTAATATCGAGCAGACTTCTGGTCATCTCATCGGCGACCTGCAGGGTTTTCAGATTCGCACTGAACGCATGCTGATTCAGCATCATTTCCGGAAGTTCTTCACTGAGATCAACATTGGACTGTTCTATCATTTCAGCACCGTTGGGTGTCTCTTCCATGACCTGCGGCCCGGGTGTATTGACCTTTTCATGGCGCGCTCGAACGCCCTGGGACTGTTGATCACTCAAAAGAACACGGCCTTTTTTAAAGCCTTCCGTATTCATATTTGCAATATTGTTTCCGGTACTGGCCATCCTGGTCCCGTATGCCTGCAGAGCGGACAGTGATGCCGCAACTCCTGAAATCATATTCTTTCCTCCTGATCTACAAACAGAATAATTCGTATATATAATCCTTAATAGCAACAAACACGCCATTTCCCATCGATGATGAGCGGGCAAGGTTTACCCGGCAATACCTTGATGCCGGAAAATAATTTGCGTCTTTCCCCGGTTCCGAGTAAATAGTGGTTCGTTACAGATTATTTTTCGGTGTTGCAACTCGCCTGGATTCGCGTTGCCCCCCTGCAGGCTTCATGGCGCCTTCGAGTTCACTTTTTTCAACAGTAATGATATTATGACCCATAAAGTTTTTTTTCTTCTTGCTCTTATTGTCCTGTTCCTGCGACCGATTGCCCTGCAGGCGGAAATTGTCGACCGTTGCGTCGCCGTGATCAACGACGACACCATTACCCTTTCCGAGGTCAACGAGGCCGGCAAGCCGCTCTTCCAGCGGATAGTTGAACAGGTCCCGCAGGAACAACGCGATGAGGCCCTGCAGCAGGCCCGTAAAACCGTTATCGAAAAGTTAATCGATAAAAAAATTCTCCTTCAGGAGGCAAAAAAATATAACATTTCGGTCTCCGATCAGGAACTCGAAATGGCTCTTCAGCGTATTCTTGAAAAAAACCATACAACCATGGAACAGTTTCGGAAGGAAATGGTATCCATGGGGCTGGACGAACAACAGTATAGGGAAGATCTCAGAAATCAGATTCTCAGCTCCAAACTTGTGAATCTTGCGGTTCGCTCCAAAGTCATAATCCCTGAAGAAAAAATTATAGATTACTACGACATGCACTTCACGGAACAGGTCGGTGACGGAGGATATTACATTCTGCAGATCGGCTGTACCTGGGATAAAAATGCAGCGGATCTGAAAGCAGCAAAAGAGGCCGCACGGAAAAAAGCGGAACGGGTCCACAGTCTTGCCGTGGGCGGAGAAGATTTCAAAAAGCTCGCCGGGGACTATTCGGATCTACCGTCGGCCGTTGACGGCGGCGACATAGGGGTTTTCCGTGAAGAAGAGATGGCCTCATCCATGCGGGATGCCGTAACAAAGCTGTCCCCCGGACAAGTCAGTCCCATTGTGGAAACACCTTCCGGGTACCAGATCTTCAAACTCCTTTCCAGCCAGGCGGGACAGATTATCACCAAAGTTCCATATGAATCGGTCAAGGAAGAGATCCGGCAGACCCTCTACCAGCAGGAAATGCAGAAGCTGTATAAAAAATGGCTACAAGAAATGCGTGACCAGGCATATATTAAAATTCTATAATGGACCTAAAATAAATCCATGAGCAACAGCCAAGATCCCCTCTCCCGGGACCGGGAAGAAACACCCGCAACGACGCCGGCCAACACCCTGCGCCGTTTACGCAGAGAAGCAGACCTCAGTGTTGAGGCGGTTTGCGAAGCCACAAAAATCTCGGTCACCAACGTCCGGGCCATTGAAGGGGAAAACTACGAACGACTTCCGGCCGACACCTTTGTCCGGGGCTTGGTAACTCTCTACGGCAACTTTCTCGGTATCGACGGGCCTAAGATTGCGGCTGAATTTCTTGCGGAACGGGAAAAAAATGATCCTACGGCCGGGCGCCAGGCACGAATGAAAAAGCCCATATACTCCTCATCTCTAAGCCCCAGGAAACTCGCCGAACCCTCGCATATCTCCTCAGCGACCATTGCCTTGATTCTTCTGGTGGTCATCATCCTCTCCTTTACCGGGTTCAGCCTGTACACATCCTGGAACCCATTCGCCTTTTTATCGCAACAGGGTGAAAACATGCAGACCTCCATGCAGGGGATCTTTAACAGTGGCACCCCGCAGGAAACAGGGGTCGAAGCAACCGATGAGCAGCGATCCTATACGCTGTCGGCCCATTTTCTGCAGGACAGCGAAGTCATGGTTAAAATCGATGACCTGGATCCAATTCGACAGACCTTCACGGACGGCGAGATTGCGCACTGGAGTGCAAGGGACTCTTTACAGGTCACCTTCGACAAGCCCGAAGCCGCAACCCTGACCCTCAACGACAGCCCACTGGCCTTTCCCGAACCGAACGGTAATCAACTCCCGACCCTGCAGCTGCCAAGCGATCTTCTTGATCAATGACCAACCGGCAAAGTCACGCCATCGTTCTAAAAGTAACCGCCCATGGCGAGGCCGACAAGATCGTCACCCTCTACAGCCCGGATCTGGGCAGAATCACGGCTATCGCCAAAGGCGCCAACCGCAGCAAAAAACGCTTTGTCAACAAACTTGAGCCGTTTACATTTTTACAGATTCTTTATCGGCCGCCGACAAGAGGATCACTCTTTTTTTTGAGTGAAGCCGAGCTGGTCAACGCCTATCTCTCCCTGCGCACGACCTACTCCCGCTACGTTACGGCAACATTCATCAATGAACTCATACAGCGATTCAGCGGAGAACAGGATCCGGACCCTGCCGTTTTCGCTCTTCTGGGCTGGGCATTTCACTCTCTGGATCAGGGAAAGTTTCCGGCAAAGACGGCAACCCTTTTCCTGCTCCGCCTGCTTGGCCTCTGCGGCTATCAGCCGCAATTGAGTCATTGCAGCTCCTGCCGGCGGCCGCTGGAACAGAGTCCGAACTTTACACTCTACCCTGGCAACGGTACCCTGCTCTGCACCCACTGCCGCAGTACAAGATCGGATTCGTCACTGACTCTTTCCCTGCAGACCTTGAAATTCCTCCACAGCGCCCAGCACATGGAACTGCAACAGCTTGACCGGCTGCAGCTGCCGGCCGCAACTACCTCCCAGGCCCTCGGAGCCCTGTATAATTACAGCCGCTATCTCCTGCAGCAGGATATCCACTCCTGGAAACAGCTTAAGCAGGTAACGGGGACTCAAGTTTAGCCCCTGTCCTCTACTATTACCTGATACCTGAACTTTACACACTGCGGATAAGCTCAAGCAGCTCTTCGGCATTGATACGGGCACTGACATCGGAGCCCTCGAGCAGAGAGTTGGCGAGATTTCTTTTTTCCTGATGCAGACGGACGATCTTTTCCTCAATGGTGTCGGCGGTGACAAGCCGGTACACAGTCACCGGTCGTTTCTGGCCGATCCGGTGGGCTCTATCCGCCGCCTGGTCTTCAACTGCAGGATTCCACCAGGGATCCATATGAATGACATAATCAGCCGCAGTCAGGTTCAGCCCCAGGCCGCCGGCCTTCAGGCTGATTAAAAACAGGTCGCCCTCACCGGCCTGAAAGCTGTCCACCTGCCGCTGCCGCTCTTTGGTCGGGGTTGTTCCGTCAAGATACTTATAGACGACCCCTTGTTCATCCAGGTATTCACGAATCAGGGCCAGATGACCGGTGAACTGGCTGAACACCAGGGCCTTATGCCGACCGCCGAGCAACTCCTCGACAATCTCGGCAAAAACCTTGAGCTTGGTCGACGGAATTTTTATATCTTCACTGATCAGCCGTGGATTGCAGCAGGCCCGTCGCAAACGCATTATCTCAGCGAGAATGCGAAGATGACGACCGGACTTTTCCGCATTGCCCTCAATATTTTCAATAGCCTGTTGGCGCAACGCCTCATAAAAGCTGACCTCCTCCGGGCTCATCTCAACCCGCAGGGTTATTTCCGTCCGCGGCGGAAGTTCTTCCAGAACCTGGGACTTGATCCGGCGAAGCATGAACGGTCGGATCAGTTTTTTCAATTTTAACCGGGCCGGCCGATCGTGGTGTTTTTCAATGGGAATCCCAAAACGGGAATTAAACTGCTTATAGGTACCGAGGAGACCGGGATTAATAAAAGCAAACAGGTTCCAGAGCTCACCAAGGTGATTTTCAATCGGTGTGCCGGTGGTGATCAATCTGAACTTTGCCGGTAGCCGTTTTGCCGCCTTGGAACGTTTGGTAGCCGCATTTTTAATCGCCTGGGCCTCGTCCAGGGCAATACACTGCCAGTCCACCTGCTCGAGCAGCTCAACCTCCTGCTGGAGAAGGGTATAGCTGGTTATCAGCAGATCATATTTTCCAAGTCCCTGGATGACTTCCTCACGATCCTGACCGCTCAGCATATGCATTTTCAAGGTCGGCGCAAAACGATTGATCTCCTGCTCCCAGTTCATACAGACGGAGGTGGGGGCAACCACCAGGGTCGGCCCTTTACCGGCAAAGTAGAGAATCACAGCCAGCGACTGCAGGGTCTTGCCCAGCCCCATATCATCGGCAAGACAGGCACCTATACCAAGCTGAGCCAGACGAACCATCCAGACAAAACCTTCCACCTGGTAATCACGAAGATCAGCCTGCAGGGTGGAAGGAACCTCGGGAACAAATTCCTGGGCCTCGTTGATGGCCTGCAGACGACGGCGCCAACCGTCATCGACGGTAGTCTGTGCCTGCCTGGTCAGCCCCTCAAGGGCTAGGGCGGCAAGGGGATGAACACGAATTTCATCATCAGCCCGTCCCTCTTCACCGAAAATGATCAGTTCCTCAAGACGGTTTCTGAATTCCTGGGTCAGGGCCAGAAAATGTCCATCGCCCATGGGAATAAACCGGCTGCGCGAAGAGCGCACCTGATCAAGCAGTGTTTTGAGTTCAATGACCTCGTCCTGATCAACCTGCAGATGACCGGTCAGGGAAAACCAATCCTGCTGACTGGTCCGGATATTCAGATTGAGCTGGTTGACCCCGGTCTGTCTGCGAACGGCAATTTTTTCCCCTTCCGGCCACTCGAGAACGACCCAGTCGCGGATCTCTTCGAGTTCAAGCAGGGCCTGCAGGCACTCTTCCGGATCAAGCAGGTGCCATTCCCGCTCATTTTCCTGCTCAAGGTCTATGGCCAGATCGAGCATAGGACAGCTTTCCTCAACCTCACGCGCCTTCTCCTCTTCAAGCAGTAAATTCCTCTTGGTCTGCAGCCGCCGTCCCTTGACCTCGGCCATCATGTTGGTCACGCCTACCCCGGGCTTCATATAGGGCCCGCAATGTGAAAACGGCTGCACGAACATCTCCAGTCGAAATCCGCTGCCATAGGGAATAATGTGAATATGGGGGGTCGGATCGGCAGTCACAAAGGCAACGTCCTGGCCCCCGGTGCCGACATCAATGGCCGAATGCACGGTCATGAAAGAGGCGATATTGCCAATGGCATCAAGTACCTGACGACTGGCCGCCACCGGCACCTGCAACCCGTCCCGGCCGGTGATCTCGGCAACCCGGCGATGCTCATCGGTAATTCGGACTATACGGTACCTGGTCGGTGTTTCCTGCCAGACCACCAGTTCACCTTCACCGATATCCCGGGCAAAATGAATAAACAGGGTATCGTCATGGGACTCGACAACTAGTTCCGGCTCTCCGGTCACCAGCTCAACCGGGGTTTGCGGCGAGTTTTCCAAAAAAACCAGAGGATGGCCGATAATCGCAGGCAGAGCCTTGTCCGTATTGAAAGCATAGCCGCCGTTTTTGGCGGAACTCTCCCCCACCTGTTCCAGGGTGGAACAGATCTCCAGATCCTGTTCGGAAAGGTAATCAAAATCCGAATTTTCAGCCAGTCTGTTCAAACCGACGGTACGCCCCCTGCTCCAACTGCCCGAAGAACTCTTTTTCTGTTCTCTGGGCGTCAGGTGCAGGATGCCGTCGACAAATCGTATCAGCCAGCACAGGCGGGTGGTCTGTTCAAGTCCTCTGGCCTGCCGGGTCACACTGATTAACTCCTGCAGGCTCTGTTTCCAGGCCTCATCCGGAGAGACAATATGGGTAATTGTCCGGCACTCAAGGCGTTGCCGTATTTCTTCTGCCTGAGCAGTAAGCTCCCGGTGCTGCTCGTCGACCGTTGCCAGCAATTCGGCGGACTCCATGGCAAGCCAGGAAAATTCGTTGTCCCGGGCCCGTCCATAGAGTTCGGTCAGGGCCTGCAGGAGTTCCGCCGGAATCTCAACCCCCATCCAGTAAAGGCAGAGCACCGAGATCAAGGTGGTCAGGCTCCGATCCTCCGCCTTCATCTGTTCGGAAAGGGACAGCATATCCGGAGTATTCCCCTCAGCCGAACGGACAAAGGCATCCAGAAACCGGAAGGGGACCTCCTCCTGGCACCCCTTACAGCCGGCAAGCACAATCGACACCGCCCGAACCACTGCCTGACGATCACCCTCACGGTTACGCGACAACAGTGCAAGAATACAGAACACGCCGGTCAAACCGAAAAAAAATGTGCCCTCCGGTCCGGCATATTGTCCGAGCTGCTCAAGATCACGATCAAAGAGTTCCAGGGCCAGATCGGTATTGCCCTGCAAAAAGGCAGTCGTTCCGGCAAAACCGGACCCATAGAAAGAGTCACCATGCTGATCAAGCAGGTGTTGCAGGGCATCAAAACGCCCCTGCAATAAATAATATCCGGCCAGCATACGATGAAAGGGGACCTGTTCAACACTGGAGACCGTCAACCCGTTTTCGTCTTCCAGATAACGCAACAGGTCCGGGAAATGGACCAGTTTTTCTACGGCATAGCGAAAAACCTGATCAAGGAGGAAAACTGCATTGAACCCGGCAGCCTGCCGAACCACTCAGAATCAAAGGGACGGGCCACCACCAGAACGGCCGGGGGCTCCAATTCCAGGCGGCCGCCGCAGTGCTCGGCCAGGAATTGTTCACTCTCGTCAATCTTATCAAAATCACCGCTGTAGACACCAATCCGAAACTGCCGCAGGGCGCGCCAGCAGCGGGTCGTCCACTTACCGTACATATAGGAAACCGGAGCTTCTTTTTCGACCAGCTCGACAAATGCAGCAAACCACCCCTCCTGGATGCTCTGGCGCAGGAGTTGTTCGACAAGCTCAGGAACGCATTGATTCTGCCGGTTCAGAAAACCCGCATTGCGCAACCCGGCAACCACATTTTTGATTTCATCACGGGCGGGCTGGAAGCGTCCGTCCAAAGCCACACATTTTGTCAGAAAAGTTACCGAAACCGGTTCATAAATAATGGAAATACACTGCAACAGGTAATGCTCAAAAGCATTTAAGTCTGCCAGGGATTTCGGGGCGGGGTCACACTCAGATACGGTCATAAATATTATCTTATCCACTCAAAAGAAAACAAAAAAAACCCGCTTTAGCCCGCAGATTCCTGTGAAATATGCGGGCTAGCCAAAAGCTATGCAGGGCAGTCCAATAGCGTATTCTACCCTGCCCTCTGCGTAGTTTCAAAGGATAATGTACAAAAAATGTTTTTTCTCTCTTCTCTGTATCCTGAAAACAAAAAAAGCCCCTTGCACGACAAGGGGCTTTTCCAAACGACCGGAACCGGTTATAACGGCCACGAATCTATTGCAGCATGGTATCATTGGTCCAGATTTCCGCCTTCTCCCGCAAACCGGCAAGTCAGTCACTGACGAGCCTGTTTTTTACACTCGCCAGCACCTGCTGCTTAAGCTGCCTCTTCTTCTCCGCACCAATGGAATCCAGATTCAACCGACGGTCACGAATCTCATACAGGTAAAATGTGTTTCCAACCCCAACCGGCTGTTCCGGCAGATGTTCGGTATGGGCAAGAGAAAACGCATCTGTAATCACTTCAGCAGGTACATCTGCGGCCTGGGAGGCGGTTCGTTTGACAAAGCCGGTTTCCTTGATATTTTCCCCGCCAAGCCGGCCCTGTTCTCTTGCCTGAGCCAGCTCCTCTGCTGCTGCTGCACGGGCCAGATCAACGGCCTTCTCCCTGCGATAATCCCGGACAACCCGCTCACGAACATCGGCCAGCTCCGGCACAACCGGCTCTTGAACATCACTAACAAAAACGATGACATATCCTTTTTTCAGCTCTACTAGGGAGCTGAGCTCCCCTTTTCCCAGGCCAAAGGTAGCCTGCAGGAAGCCGGGATCAGCCGTGGTGCCGGAGGGTGGTTGAGAACGGGAAAAAAAATCCGTCTCTGCAACGGCTGCCCCGCTCTGCTCACTGTATTTATCGATACTGCCTGCCCGCATTATCCCCTCATAGGCCTCGGAGGCTCTTTTAAAAGTAATCCCCTTGACCTCCTCCTTCTTCATGGCCCTGGCCAGACCGTCCTTGACCTCGTCAAAAGAACGGGTCGTTGCCGGGCGGACCTCCTCCAGCTTAATTATATGAAAACCAAAAGATGTCCGTACCGGATCACTGACAGTTCCGGTCTGCATGGAAAAAACAACATCATCAAAAGGTTTGACCATCCGCCCCTGACTGAAAAAACCAAGATCTCCGCCGCTGTCCTTAGTCGGGCCTTCGGAATACTGCCGGGCAAGTTCCGCAAAATCCTCTCCCTTGCGGATACGGGCCAGAACATCTTCAGCCAGTTTTTTCTTTTCCTCCACCGTCTGCTGGTCATCCTGCTCGGTCACCTTGAACAGGATATGACGGGCATGACGCTGCTCCGGAATCGTGTACTTGGCGCGTTCACTTGCATACCGGGCCCTGAGCGCATCGTCTGTCACCTGCACCTGATCCATATCTTTGTCAAAATCAAACTCAAGATAGCGCAATCGTACCTTCGGCTCCGAAGTATACTCTGCTTTATGCTGCTCGAACCAGGTCGCGAGTTCGGCATCGTCCACCTCGACTTTATCCTCAAAGTCGCTGCTTTTTACAGCTCGCACTCCAAGATTGATCTCTCGTTCGGAAAAATCAAGCCACCCCTGCATCTCGGTTTCCGGGAGCACGGCAAAAGAACCGATAGTCTCAACCACCAGACTGGTCAACATATCATTACGGATCCCCCCTTCAAAAGAGGTTGGGGTTAATCGATTCTGGCTGAGGACCTCCTTGTAGCGGCCAAGATCAAACTGCCCGTTCTCCTGAAAGGCCTCCATTTTTTTAATTGTACGCTGGGTTGCCTCCTTACTTATTGCAAGACCCATTTCTGCGGCGCCCTGACGAAAAAGCTCGGCCTGGATCAGCTGGCCGACCACCTGTCCCTTCAGATTCAATCCCTCAAGAAGACCCGGCGGGATCCGGCCTCCGAACTGCTGCCTATAATTTTCTACGGCACGGTCATACGCCCGCTGGTAATCCTGGACGGGAATCTCCTCACCGTTGACGGTCGCAACAGCGTTACGGTTATTGTTGAGATTGGTTCCAACACCCCAAAAAATAAAAACCACGGCTATCAGGAGTACCATTGCCTGAATAAGCGTAGACTGGGCCTTTTTTCGTAAAATGTTCAGCATATCATCCTAACCCCATGAAAAATCGTTGAATAAGGGACAAGAACATAGAGAGATGCATTATGTTCAATTTTCAAATAAGTTACCAGTGAAAAATGCACTTATCCATCCCCGATAAAATGATTGACCATTCATTCAAAAAAATAGGCCGACCATGCTTGACAAAACCCAAGCCCTATAGTAAAAAATCCTTGACTCTTCAAAAAAGAGAATTTTTTAAAACCATATTACTTTGCCCAAGGAGGATACAACATGGCAACAATCGAACACAACGGATCCAGCTACGAAGTAGATGAAGACGGATTCCTGCTCAATGGTGACGAGTGGAATGAGAACTGGGTTGATTACGTTACAAGCGTAGAAGGCATCAGCGACATCACTGATGAGCATCAAAAGGTTATCGATGCCCTGCAGGAGTACTACAAGAAGAACGGTATTGCTCCCATGGTTCGTATCCTTTCCAAAACCACCGGTTTCCCGCTCAAACGCATCTACGAGCTGTTCCCCTCGGGACCAGGTAAAGGCGCCTGTAAAATGGCTGGCCTGCCGAAACCGACAGGTTGTGTATAAGATTACACAACTCCAGTAGGGTATAGTTTAAAGGGAGGCTGTTTACAGTCTCCCTTTTTTTATGCCGTCGAACTATTCAGTAGCACCTCACGGAGTCTATGCTTACCTCTTCGTCCATTTCGAGCTTCTCGAATAGCACCAGTCTGCTTCAAAGTCCAGGTGGCGAGCATGCGAGACTCCGAATCTAAGGCACTACTGAACGTTACATGCCGTCAAGAGAATCATTCCACAGCCTGCCCTGTTTCCTGCAGGCAGAGTACCATCTCCAGGTGTATCCGTTCCACCCGGGTTAAATAGTCTTTCTGGTTCAGACCGGCACCCCTCAGTCCACCCCGCAGGTTAATCTCAGTCAACCAGGTTTCACCGGCCGGCGAAACAAGAAAATCAATGTGGGCATAGGGAAAGCCCGCCCTCTGCATGATCCGCCGACAGAGCTCACGCTGCGGGCCTGTCAATTCCCAGGGGCTGCTTACACCTCCGAAGTGAAGATTATGCCGAAAATTCCCCTCGTTGCGGCGCTCATACGCCTCAACCATATCACCAAGCACTACGACCCGGATATCCAGGCAGTCTGCATAAAAGGGCTGCACCACAAAGGGAAAAGCCAGGGTACCCAGTACGGTCTGGTTGTAGACATCTTCAATCGAGGAAAAGCTGAGCACACCGGTACCGCCGTTGGCCCGGTCAAGTTTGCAGATCACCCTGCCGTCATACTCCCCGACAAGACGCAGCATGTCATGTTGATCGTGAACCGGACGGGTTCCCGGCCCCATGAATTTTCCGAGCAGTCCGGCCTGGAGGACCTTGGAACGGCTGCAGAGCTGTGCTGTTGCCGATGGTATCATGTGGATTCCGCGGCTGACCAGATCAACAAGCAGGGATTCCTCACCCGGCCGTAGACGAATGCGGCCGACCACGATATCACCGGCCTGCAGTTCGTGATAGGCCTCAAAAAGGGTTTTGTTATCGGTAACAATACGGGCGCACATGGTCATCATAGCTCAGGCAACAGTTCGCATGCCTAAAAGAGCATTCCCAGAAAATGGCTGTGATACTCGGTCATATCGGCACTGCATTTTCCGCAGAGCAGGCGAACCGCGCCATGGACCTCGGTCTCGTTCTCTTCCGGAGTAAAACTGCCGTCATGGTTCTGCAGGTAGCGGGTCGTAACCGTGACATTGCGGGCCAGTTCGACAAAATCTTCCGTATTTCCACAGACGGGACAGACCAGATGGCCGGCGGGACGGCCGGTAGGAACTTGTACTTTTTTCTTCATGGTAACGGATATAGGGTTGAGGATATAAAATATGACCCTATCGTATTCTTATGAATAACGGATAACCAGCATGGCTGGACCAGATTTTTAACGTCACAGCCACAACAAAGTATGAAAATAGTTCGGATCGGCGTCACTTCGTGGGCGATTTTCGGATAACAAACTCTGTAAAGCTATTCTCAGCCGGTTGTTCTCGGCTGTCGACCCCGGTCACTTCGGCCATGGGGGAGCCGGTATGGAGCCAGGCAAGCAGGCGGTCGACCTCACCTGCGGCACCTTCAAAGAGCACTTCAACGGTGTTGTCGGGCAGATTTCTCACCCAGCCGCCGACACAGAGACGCTGGGCCTCCCGACGGGTATAATCCCGAAAAAAAACGCCCTGAACCCGACCATGGACAATGGCATGTATACATTTCTTACCCATCTCAGCCTTCGCTCCTGCCGATAATTTTAAAAAATTCATCCTCACTGACAACAGGAATATTGCGTTCTTGTGCCTTTTTTAATTTACCCCCGGCTTTTTCCCCGGCCACAAAATCCGTCACCCGGTTGCTGAGCCCGGAAACCACCTGGGCGCCAAGTTCCTTGACGATCTGCTTGGCCTCACTGCGGCCCATGGAGTTCAGGGTGCCGGTAAACAGAAAAACCCGGCCGGTCAGGGGCTGTTCGCCCTCAACAGGAGGCAGAATCGTCAAACCTTCGGACAGAATCTGGTCAATCATATCCCTGGTCGAGGGGTCGGAGAAATAGTCAACCAGACTGGCGGCAGCCTGCTCGCCAATCCCTTCAATGGCCAGCAGATCATCCTTTGTCGCCGCCATCACCGCATCAAGGGTGTCAAGATGACGGGCCACCAGGGCTGCGGTCACCTCACCGACATACCGAATGCCAAGCGCACCGAGAAACCGGGCCAGCGAAGTCTGTTTTGCCTTTTCCAGAGCAGCGACCACCTTTTCCGCTGATTTTTCCCCCCAGCCGTCCAACCGGGCAAGATCATCCTTGCGCAGACGAAAAAAATCCGGGATATCGGCAACCAGACCTTCACTCACCAGCTGCTCAACGTTTTTTTTACCCAAGCCCTCGATATCCATGCCGCTCTTACCGGCAAAATAAATCAAATTCTGCAACCGCTGGGCAGGACAGTGCGGATTCACACACCGGGTAACGGCCTCCCCTTCCGGCCGTAGCAATGGGTGGCTGCATACCGGGCAAGTCTCGGGAAAAATAATGGCTTGCTCATTCCCGGTCCGTTTCTCCACAACCGGTTTGACCACTTCCGGGATAACATCGCCTGCCCGCTGGATCAAAACCGTATCGCCGATGCGCAGATCTTTACGCTTTATCTCGTCCTGATTATGCAGGGTGGCCCGCTGCACAACCACCCCTTCAACGTTCACCGGTTTGAGCAGGGCCACCGGGGTCACGGCGCCGGTCCGTCCCACCTGAAACTCGACCTTTTCAATTGTTGTTGTCGCCTGCACCGCCGGAAACTTCCAGGCCACAGCCCAGCGCGGCGCACGGGTGGTATTGCCCAACCGCTGCTGCAGAGAAAAATCATCCACCTTGACCACCATGCCGTCAATCTCATAGGCAAGGGTATCACGGAGCTCCAGCAGATGTGCATAATGGGCCTGAACATCGTCAAGCCCGTGGCAAAGCTTGATATAGGGATTGACGGCAAAACCCAGTCCGGCAAGCCAGGAAAACAGTTCACTCTGCCTGGCACAGGGAACGGTGCCGCTGTCGGCCGCTGCATAGACAAAACAATCCAGCGGCCGCCGGGCCGTGACTTTTGGATCAAGCTGGCGCAGAGAACCGGCTGCGGCGTTGCGCGGATTGGCAAACAGTGGCTCACCAGCCTCAGCCCGCTGTCGGTTGAGGGCGGCAAAGCCCTCACGGCCGAGAAAAACTTCGCCCCGCACCACCAGCTGTTCAGGGACGGCACTTTCGTGCCCCTGCAGCTTCAGCGGAATGGACTGCACCGTTTTTAACTGCGGGGTAATATTCTCCCCGACCAGTCCGTCACCGCGAGTGGCACCGGTGACCAGTACGCCCCGTTCATAGACAAGTTCCACCGCCAGCCCGTCCATCTTGGGCTCGGCAATATAGGTAATCGGTTCAGTGCTCTTCAGGTACCGCTTGAGTTTCTCCTCAAACTCGGCCAGCTCGGCTTCGGAAAAAACATTGTCCAGACTGAGCATGGGATGGACATGGCGCACCTCTTCAAATCCGGCCAGCGGAGCGCCACCCACCCGACGGCTTGGGGAATCCGGGGTAATAAGCTCTGGGTATTCCAGCTCAAGTTCCTGTAGCCTGCGGAACAGCCGGTCGTATTCGACGTCGGCGATAACCGGATCATCGAGCACATAGTAGCGATGATTGTGGTAGTTGATCCGGTCACGCAGCTCCCTGGCCTGCTCCCGTATTTCTTCAGGCACCATGGTTATTTTTCATCAAGCAGTACACCGCCGGTGGCGACATTCTCCCCGCTGTCCTCATCAATGAAAATAATGATGGAGTCTTTGGGTTTACCGGCCTCATCGGCAATGACCTTGGTCACCCCTTTTACGATCTTTTTTTTCTGTTTACGGCTCAGTTTCCCGGCAACCCGGATATTGACATAGGGCATGGCTATTCACCTCTTTGATTATTTTCAAGGTTGTCGGTGTCGTAAAAAGCCACGAAACCGACGGCGGAAAGGTCATAACTCTTTGTAATTCCGTGCAGTGCAAATGGCGTTTTTGCCTTTTTACGAGTCCATCAAGGTTCAGCATTTATACATCCTTTGCATTTCCACTCACATCAGGCCACCACCCACTTTCCAGCTCATGCAGTAACGGTTCGGCCGGGCAAGTGTTGATGATAACCAAATTAAAAATTTATCATATCAGAATTTCTATTTGAAGTCGAACAGGTTATACTCATTGTACAATCAAAATGAGTGCAAGGGAGAGCCATCATGCAACATATCATTGTTACCGGCGGAGCTGGATATATCGGCAGTCATACCTGCCTGGAGCTGCTCAATGCGGGCTATGAGGTCACGGTACTTGACAACCTGTGCAACTCCAGCCTGGAAGGATTAAACCGAGTGGAAGAACTGACCGGTAAAAAAGTACATTTTTTCAACGCCGACCTGCTGGATCCTGAGGCCGTGTACCGGGTCTTTGCAGAAAGTGCGGGAGCGGACGCGGTCATTCATTTCGCCGGGCTCAAGGCGGTTGGCGAATCGGTGGATAAACCGCTGCTCTATTACCAGAACAACCTGACCGGCACCCTCAACCTCTGCCAGGCCATGGCCGACCACCAGGTAAAAAACATTGTTTTCAGTTCTTCGGCTACCGTGTACGGCGATCCGGCCAGTGTGCCGATCACCGAAGAGTTCCCCCTGCTGGCCTGCACCAACCCCTACGGCCGCACCAAAAGCATGATTGAAGACATCCTCCGCGACGTCTACATTGCAGACAACAGCTGGAACATAGGACTGCTGCGCTATTTCAACCCGGTCGGCTCCCATAAATCCGGCCGTATCGGTGAAGACCCAAACGGCATTCCCAACAACCTGATGCCCTACATCTCCCAGGTGGCGGTGGGTACACTCAAAGAACTCTCCGTCTTTGGTGATGATTATCCCACCCCCGACGGGACCGGGGTCCGCGACTATATCCATGTGGTGGATCTTGCCATCGGCCACCTCAAGGCCCTGGAGCGACTTGACGACGATCCCGGCGTAGTCACCTATAACCTGGGCACCGGCCAGGGCTATTCCGTGCTCGACATGGTCAAGGCCTTTGAAAAGGCCAGCGGCAAAAAAGTCCCCTACCGGATTGCACCCCGGCGGGCAGGCGATATTGCCCAGTGTTATGCCGACCCTTCTCTTGCAGAAGAAGAGCTCGGCTGGAAGGCCGAACGCGGACTTATCGAGATGTGCGAGGACACCTGGCGCTGGCAGTCCAACAATCCTCAGGGGTATGGCGGCAATACCGCCTGATCGGAAGACTCAGTACAAGCCGGTACGAGTTTACCGGCAGGGATAGAGAATGAATAGAAAGGTAGCAGAAGAGATTGTACTGCTGATCAGCATTTTCAAATGGTTTGTTCTTGCTACCGTGGTCGGAGCCGTTATCGGGGCATCGACCAGCTTTTTTCTCTTTCTTCTCGACTATGCAACAAAGTCTGTTGACAACTACAGCTACGGTTTCTCTCTCCTGCCCCTGGCCTTTTTTCTTTCATCCCTGATTACAAAACTCGCTCCGGAAGCCCGGGGACATGGCACAGAGAAGGTCATAGAAGCTGTTCATCGACGGGCCGGCCGCATCAAACCAATGGTTGTTCCCATCAAAATACTGACAACCGTGATTACGCTGGCAGCAGGTGGATCCGCCGGCAAGGAAGGGCCATGTGCTCAGATCGGAGCCGGACTCTCTTCCACGGTCTCGGACTGGCTGCACCTGACCAATGTTGATCGGAAAAAACTGGTGATCTGTGGGATCAGCGCCGGTTTTGCCTCTGTCTTCGGGACCCCGATTGCCGGAGCTATTTTCGGGATCGAAGTCCTGTTTGTCGGCGCCATGATGTATGATGTCCTGTTGCCGTCTTTTATCGCCGGGGTGGTGAGCTACCAGGTCTCATCCTCGCTCGGGGTTCAATATTTTTATCATCCCATCGCCTTTGTCCCTGATTTTTCAGAATTACTGTTTATAAAAGTCTTTGTAAGCGGCATCCTATTCGGGCTCTGTTCCCTGTTTCTGATCGAGGCCATGTTACTGTTTAAACATATATCCTCCAACATAAAAATCTGGGGGCCGTTAAAGGCGGCCCTGGCCGGGGTTGTCCTGATTCTACTGACCTTTGGCCTTTCCCAGGACTATCTCGGCCTTGGCCTGGACACCATTGAAGGGGCCCTGGAGGGAGAAAAAGTTGTCTGGTGGGGCTTTGCCGCAAAAGTACTTTTCACCTCCATCACCCTTACATTCGGCGGCAGCGGCGGAATCGTTACCCCGATTTTCTTCATTGGTGCAACCTTCGGCAGTCTGGTTGGCTCCATTATGGGGGTTGATCCGGCAACTTTTGCCGCAATTGGGATGGTCGCCCTGCTTTCAGGGGCGGCCAACACCCCCATAGCTGCTTCAATTCTGGCGGTTGAGCTTTTCGGCTCCAGCATTGCTCCGTATGCGGCAACCGCATGTGTAGCCTCTTTTTTGATGACCGGACACCGTTCGGTGTATCCCTCACAGGTCTTTGCGATCATGAAATCGGGATCGTTTCGCAAGCATATCGGCAAGGAGGTGGAAGAAATGGAGGCTGAATTTAAAATGCGCAGGGGCAGTTTGATAAGTACGGTGCTGTCGTATATCAAGAAACGAGTCAAGTGGCTGTGACATGTGTGTTATAAAAAAAATGGAACAGACTAAGGGCGGGTTAGATATACCGTCCCCGAAACTCAGTCCCCGGAACTCAATCGGTCAAAAATTAACATGATACCCCCTTTTCCTCGAACGACGCCGGGGGGCAGTGCCTTACCTCCCAATTCCTGTCATAAAAAACAGGTAAGCGCAGACTCCGAGAACATTTTACAGCACATTGTAGGTCTGCTTAAGTGGAGCGAAAGCGGACCTACACTCTCTACGGTTTATTAGGTTGCAGGTATCCCGCGTTAGATATACTGCCCCCGAACTCCTCGAACTCCCACAAAAAGTACACCTACTATTTCATGCAGTTTATGGGGGAAAACAAAATTGAGCAAAGCAAGTCAATTATATAGTAGCTACGACCAAGTGCCCTTTTATCGGAAACAGTGGTTCTTTTGGTTGATGTACTTCACCATTTCTCCAATTGCCATAGGAATCCTGCTGTTCGGTGATGTGTATTACCGAAAAAAAGAGGTCGTAACATCTTTTGGATTAGCCAGTCGAATTGTGGCAGGGATAATTGCAATTTTCAATTTGATTTGGATATTCTGTGCACTCTCCCAATAACCACGTCATACCAGGAAAGGCATGGGGTGGGTCATGATCGCTTTAAACGAAGGAAAATATTTTCCCCTAACAGAGAAAGACCGGGACGAATCCGAGGCAATTAAAACTACACCAATGGATACACTTCGATCTCATAGAAAGATTCAACGGCAGAATAATAGATTTTAATTTTAACACAGCAACAGTTTGGGGAAGAATTCAAGCGCACTCAGAAATATCATGGCAAGGCATGCCGGCAATAGATGGTCAGATTGCTACTACGGGAATTTCATCCGACCTTACGGTGGTGACAAGGAACACGTCGGATATGGAAATCAGTGGGGCTGCTTTTTCAACCCATTGGAATAATCAAACTAGTGCCTGTCCCAGTAGGCCTAACTGCTTGATTTTTTGAGACGAAATCGCCTTTTTGGGGTGACATTTTTAGCGATTCGTGGTAAGAGTAAATCAGGTAACCCACCAAGATTACAAGATTAACCACTTTCCGGAGTTGCAAAAACGATGCGAAA
>JAJRQC010000124.1 GCA_024280455.1 Deltaproteobacteria bacterium
GAATGGCGGTCGGTTTATACCATCCCGGCATTGCTTGTTTTGAACAGGCCTGGATCATGCGATTATAGACGGCATATAAAAAATATTCGCCCACAGTCGGCGTTTTGTTTTTCTCTTTTTTCTCTCCCACGACTTCATCAATCAGGCCGGCAATATTAATTTCCTTTTCAACGAGATTTGCTAGCCAGAAAGCGCCAAAGGACTGCGCCTGGATTTTTTCAGGCATGCTCTTGCCGGCCTGCGCCATTTCAAGAATACGATCAGGGGATCCCAGGTATACCTGGTTGATGACTTTGGGCTTGCCGTCGACCCGGGCAATTTCCCTGACATAGTAATAGGGTCTTCCCTTTTTCATCTTCTTATGTATATGAGCCATGCCCGGAGTATAATAGTAGGGTCTTACATATGCAAGAAAAAAAATGCACATCGTATTGATTTTTTACATTTTTTCTGCGGAAATGTGGAGCTCAGGGCGGGGTCTTACGTGCTTTTCAGGTGCAACTGGCTGAATTGTTAATATTTTTTGATTTAAAACGGCTCAATTCTATAAACTCCTGTCAGGGAGCATCAACGGAAGTGGAAACTGGAAGGACCTTTGCTGCATCGGAAAACCAGGATGCCGGCATCCGTCCGTTTGTTGTTATTCGGTATTCCGTCGGGTTGTGATACGGCGGGACAGGTACGGGGCAAACGAACAATACCTTGAATGCAAAAATTCCAACCGCACCTTTTTCCAGGACATTGCAGGCAATGAACAATTCGTTTTCGCTCATTCAATCAAGCCAAGGCGGAAGGTTCCGACACCCTGTAGATTTTAAAAAATCCGCCACATCTTTATTTGATTCCGCATAATAACCGCGTAACCATTCAAGAGATTCCACATCGACAGAGGGTTTCTCCTCCTTTCCGTTTACTGCATAATATACTTTTCTTAGGACCGCCTTGACGGCAACATTTTTCCTGAGAGCCTTTTCAAGCATGTCATTGAGTTTGATTGCAGCTCTGTGAATTCCTGCATTTTTGTAACCGATGGATTTATTTTCAACAGTGAACAAACTTTGATCAGCATAGATATCTTTATCCAAATCCAGCCAGTCACACAGGCTCTTCATCATACCCGGTGTATCACCTGTCAGGTCATCAAAAAAAACCACTCTCAGACTCTCTCCAAAGATATCGTACCATGGCCGAAGATATCTCGAATAGAGTCCGCCGATCAAAGAAAAATAGTTGTCGTTTTTCCGTTCATTCAACCGTTCCTCACTGAAACTTCTGCATTTTTCCAGATACTCATCAAACTCCACATTCCTGTCAATCTCCATAATACTCTTCTTATGTTTGAAAAAAGACAGTACACGGTCGACGGGATTACGCAGTATAAGTATAACTTTTGTGTCCTGATCAAGGGCATACAGCTTTTCAGCCACATCACGGCCACCGTAAAAATAGGCCGGGGTACTTTCCATCACATATCTTTCATCACTACAGTGGAAAAAGTACTTTAGATATTCTGCAGTTGGAGGCTGTTTTTCGCTATACCTCGTATAGAGGAAAAAACATGTTTCCTTGACACTTGACGAACAAATATCCGGATGATGGGCAAGATAGGTAAAGAGTGATGTCGTTCCCGCCTTGTTCACCCCGGCAATAATCAAATTCGGGTATCTGCCTTTGGATCTCTTTTTCATTGTACCTCAAGAGGGCTACAGGGTTACATGCATCGTGAAGAATAAAGACATTTATCTACAGCGCAATGACGCATATATTGTCATAATTTGTTCAAGATGAGTTCTCGGGTTGAATACTCTCTCGACTTTCAGGCGCCCTTCTGCGCCCATATGAAATAAATTGTTTTTTCCAGCTAAAAGAATATTAATTTTCTCTGCCAGATCAACATGATTCCCAGACCTGAAAATAAGCCCATCTACACCATCAGAAATATGCTCTGGGATTCCGCCAATATCAGCACCGATGACAGGTTTTCCACAAGCAAAATTTTCAATCAATGAAATAGGTCCGTTCTCATACCACTCTGATGGAAGAATAGAGAACATAGAATGTTCAATATACTGTTTCAATGATTCACCAGTCTGAAAGCCAACGAGCTTAACATTTGATATATTTGAACTAGATATCTTACTTTTTATCTCTTCCTCTAGTGGCCCCGTGCCGATAATCACTAACTGACCAGAAGGCACTAACTTCATGGCATCCAGCAAAGTCAATACACCCTTTTCTTCAGAAAGACGGCCTAAATAAATAAAATATCCGTGATGATTATATGTCGGAATAAATAGATTTTCGTCAACAAAATTTGGAACATGAATAACCTTCTTTTCTGGAAATCCAAACTCAACAAGTTTTTTCCGGTAAAAATTGCTTGGGGTTATAACAATATCAATTAATTCATAATATTTTTTATAACGATAAAAATACATTTCAATAACATTTACCATGCTCTTCAAAGAAGAATTTTTCACACAGCGTTTCTTAAAGCAGTTATAATAATGTCCTCCCTTGCACTCTTCACAGACTAAACCATTAGAAAGCATTTTATAATTTGGACAAACGCTCTTTAGATCATGAGCGGTGTACACTATTGGAATATTCCTTTTTTTTATTTCTGGTAAAATAGAAGCAGATAGTTGATGCTGAAAAATATGCAAATGAACAATATCCGGTTTAAATGCATCCAATAAACGACCAATCTTTTTACGGGCCTCAAAAGAATAAATTATTTTACCTGCAAACTGTATTTTCTTGCCTAAATTTTCAGTTTGGTAGTCAACATACGAGGTAAAATACCCTTCCCAATCGCTTTGCTTGTTTTTCTGGTCATGCATAGCAAACTCCGCCACAACATGACCTGATGATCTCAGACCATTTATGAGGGAAAAAAGATACGCTTCACTCCCTCCTTTAAGATAAAAGTATTTATTCACCTGCAATATTCTCATATGACTACTGACGATCAGGGTTAAATAAAACCCGAACGTACCGTTCCCTGACTTTTACCTGTTATTAATGAGTGCGTTTGAAGGGGGTGCAATCCCATTTTATCGCAAACGGGAATGTCTCCTAAAAAGTGATTGATTTATAATAAAATACTATAGCATTAATCACAAAATGAGCCTTTTCTGTAGCCGATATACCTGCAAATGGTCGATTGAAATGGCAGAACGTTCTCAAATTGAGAAAGACTTTCATTATGCGACAAAATGGGATTGCACCCCAATAGATAATATAATCAGACTTTTCATTACCCGGTACAGGGGTAAACAGATCAATATCAGTAAATGTTGGAATACAGGCAAGCTTTTCCTCAGGATATCCGGCCTCTACCATCATCTGATACATAAACGCATTGGTACAGACAAAGGTATCTATCAGATCAAAATATTTTCTGCTTTGATGATACCAGGTTGCCATTGCATTCAGTAGCGTTGCAGCTGGACTTCCTTTTATGCATTTATTTCGTATGCTGGGCCATAAATTCCCCCGCACACATAAAGTGCACGGTTTACCGTCACGCAGGCAATGGGCCTGCGGGCATAACATGCATAATCAGACAAACGGACGACAATGGGTATATTGCGTTTTTTCAGGCCGACAAGGAGAGATGGTGATAATTTACGCAGATAATGCAGGATATAGGCGACATCCGGCTGTTGTTCATCAACTACCTTTAAAGCGGCTTGCTCTACTTCCCGAGAGTAGAATAACCGAGATAAAGTTTTCAACACCACAGCCGGTGATTTGCCGTGCTGGTCAAAATACACCTGATCCCGACCGCCTATCGGCCTGACAAAATACCTGCTCAATGGTGTTGCTTGATTCCCGGCATAATCCACAGAAAAAGGGATAACCATATGCCCTTGTTGCACCAGCTGGGCCTGCACATTGAAAAGATAACGTTCCGGCCCGCCGGAAATGAAATAACGGTAGCTCGTTAAGAGAATTTTCATAAGGGGGCAAACCTTAACGGATTATCAATAAAAATGGTTTCGTGAAAAGTCAAAAATCCCTCTTGAACAATACCGCATTACAACATGATACGAACTACCCCCCGTCGGTTTCATGGCTTTTCACGACACCGACAATAAATGATGGATCGAAACGCTATACAAGCTGCCGGTAAAGTATACAATGTTGTTCCGTCAACTGCTCAATGTTGAAATATTTACGCAATCGTCGGCTACCGGCCTGACCGAATTGTTTTGCCATCTCAGGATGATCCAAAAAATACAACAGCGTTTCAGATAGTTTCTTCACATCCCGGTTCTGCAGCAGGTACCCGGTCTTTCCTTCGACCACCAATTCCCGGTTACCACCACAGTCGGTGGCGACCACCGGTTTCCCCAGGGCCATGTATTCCATGATGGTGTTGGAGATTCCCTCTCCCCGTGGCGAACAAAGTACCCCGATATCAAAAATCTGAACCAGGGCTTCCACCTCTTTAATTATGCCGGGAAAGAGAATAAACGGTCGATTCTTCTCCTTCACCTGTTCCCGGCACTGCCTGCGGTTGGGGCCGTCACCGACGGCAAGGAAGGTGACATCCCGTCGGGTCTTGAGAATACGCTGGGCTGCGCTGATAAAGGTAAAAAAATCCTTGTTGTCGGAAAAAGTTGCCACCATGCCGACCACCAGGGGGGTCGTGATCCTGTACTGGTTTCGCACCTTGCCCGGTACTTCAAGCCCTGTAATCCGTGAGAAGTCAAATCCATTATACATGCAGTACGATTTATACTCCGGTGCGTTGTACGCCCGCAGACCGGCCTGCGAGTTGGCAACAACAGCGTCGGACAGGGGAAAAGTACACTTGCTGCGCCGCCATTGCCGGTCTCTGACACCCAGTTTGGGTGGCGCATTACGCAAGAAACCGTTGACAAGTTTTATGCCGAGTACTTTGACTGCCGGCAGGGCATAGACCGTGCACATGGCACCCCAGGAATGGAGGAGATCCGGGCGAATTTCTTTAAGCAGCCGATACAGTTTCCAGAAAACCACCGGGTCCCGCTGACTTGTACGCACAAGCCGATGCACGGGGATATCCAGCTGATACAGGTCGGTATAATGGGTGGTTTCCGACATAACGATCAGTTCGCACTCAATCCCCTCTGTCCGGGCAAGCCCTTTGAGCAGCTCCACCAGTTGCCGCTCCTTGCCGCCGGAGCGCAGGGAATCGATAAACTGGACTACACGTATCGGTTTTTCCAGCTCTTTTCCCGTAGCCGACATTTTTACAGGCCTGCCCTGTTCTTTTCCACGACCTGTTCAACAAACTCGCCCAACCCTTTGCAGGCACGGCTGTAATGAAATTTTTCAAAGGCAAGGCGCCTGCCGGCAAGTCCGATACTTTTGGCGGAATCAGGAGCTGCCAGAATCTGCCTGATTTTTATTGCAAACTGTCGAGGATCACACTGTTCAGCAACAAAGGCGTTCTTCATGTCCTGCAGGTAAAGTGCAACATCACCGACACCATTGGTCACGACCGGAGTGCCGCTGGCAAGATAATATCCGATCTTCGTGGAAAATCTCGAAACAGACTGTATATTTTCAGGAAGCGGGGCCAACAGGCAGGTTGCCCGGCGCATGAGGCGATGCAGTTCATCTTCACCAATAAATCCTGTAAATTCGAAAAGCCCGAGTACTCCTCTCTGCTCGGCATATTTTTTCAATTCTGCAAGCAGGAGACGATCTTCCTTGCCGGTGAATTTTACCGGCAGTTGCATGCCCAGGGCCTTCAGCTCTCCGACAATATCCACCACCAACCGGGCAATATCCATATAAGACACAGATCCACAGTACAGCATGTATTTTTCGTTTCCCCCGTGAGCCTTACCAGGAACATCTTTTGCAAGATCAATAAGATCTTTTTCAAGATCAATAAGAATTGGAATCTTGAAAGAAGGGATCGTCTTTTCCTTGAGCCCGGCAGCTTGAACAATTTCCTGTTCAATATAGCTTGAGATGGGCAAAACGCCGTCAACGGTCGGCACAATATCCCGGCAAAACCGTTCGGCCTTATTCAAGCCGCTCCCCCGCACTTCAGCCACTGCCAACGGCCATTCACAAACCTCCAGAATGACCGGGATGTTGAGTAGATGTAAAAACGGGACCAGAAAACCGGCAAAATTGGAATTGCGGGTATAAAGAAGAACTACATCTACCTTGCGGGTGACCTTACGCCACAGAAGAAGAACTGTGCTCAAACAGCAACCGGCCAAGTCATCAATTCTTCGCAGCCACCAGTTGTTGGGTCGTACCACAATCATGCCAGGATAACAAAATGAAATATGACCTGCAATACCCCTGCAGGAGTAATCCGTTCCTTTTGTTCGTTGAACATCCGCCCCGCGCAACCCCATATATTCCACCTGCCAGCCCTCCAACAGCAATCCTTTGGCAAGGTTGCGCACACGGTTGGCCGCTGCCATCCCCCAAGGGAAGGAAGCTGATTCAGAAAGAATGAGGATATGTTTGGGCATTTATATTGAGGCGTCTATTTCCAATGCAGGAGGGTAATCAAACATATTTGCAGGCATTGCAGTAAACTCATGGTTGCCAAACTGATTTGGGTTAATTATTCCGGTGAAGCCGCACATGATCAAACCGTTTCAGAATCAGACACCACATACCGAGGGGGCATATTTTTAACCAGTAAAAAATATACCGAAAAGAGCTGCCAGATGATAAGTACCCCAGATAATTGTCTAGTATATTCAAACTTACATTCGTTGACAAAAAAGATAAAAATAGACAATAAAATTACTTTATAAATTTTTTCAGTGGAAAACAGTTTGTATTGAGCAAAAGTTTGTTTTATCAATATAGCTGGAAATGAAAAATATATTATAAACCCAACAACTCCATACCTGAACAAGATGGTCATAAAAAGATTGTGAAAATCGATATATAAGATCCCGTACATCAAAGGAGACACAAGACCATTTCCAAATAACGATATTGTATCAAATAAGAATCCAAGATTATCCTTAAAAAAACTTCTATTGGCAACATCAAGAACAGTCCCCCCCGCCATATAATTATCATATGCCATTAAAAATCTTTCCGAACTCGTTGATACACCAACATTAAAATAAAAAATTATCAGTAAAACAACTACCGTGGAAAAAATTAGCGATATCTTCTTCTTCAACGAAGTCTCAATAAACACCAAGTAAACTACTATTGAAAAGCAGGTAAGAATCATGCCGGATCTTGTAGCAGATAACATAAGTCCCGAACATAAAATAAGCATATATACAATATATACAGGACTGAACTTCTTTGCTGTTAACCTGTATAAGATGTAAGGCATCAAGACTGAAACAAATTCACCAAGGCTTTCAACGGTTAACACGATAGTTCGCAATCGAGCAATATTTTTTCCTGTTATAGTCGTAACTAAAAATTGCTCGTTATTTTCAGAGTAAAAAATGCTCAAGTATGTCCCCGCATCGGGGACATAATATACAATAGCTCCTATTATTACCTGCACACAGGTTAAGAAAATTATTAAATCCATTAACTGAGTAAAATATTTTTCTTTCTCTTCTTTATTTATAAAATCAATCGAGTCAATAATAAGAAGGAAAAAACCACAGGTTATCAACATAATTAACGACCAGAACGATGTTCTAAAAATATCATGATTGCCAAGTGTGCTAAAAGTTGAAATTGCACCATTTGCAAACAATAGAGAAATCATTAAAAAAATATTTTTCGTGAAAACAACTTTTACCAATCCAATCAAATAACCTACAATAAACAGGAAAAATACGCCGATTATTATATATTGTGATGTAGACCCTAAGTTTGTTGTAGAAATATTAACGGGTATAGAAAAAAACGACGTTATAATTACAATTTTTACTAAATCTTTTCTGTTCCAATATTTCCTAAAAGTTAATGCTAACGTTGGAATAACAAAAACAATAAAAATATACCGATACTGTTCAGCAAGTATGAGTTTTGCTAGAACTATTCCACCTAATACCGTGATCAAAGTTCCAAAGAATGCTGTTGTTTTCCAGGGAAGGATATTAAAATATTGCACTGAATCAACCCGTATAAATTCTTTTTACCCTACCGGCAACTCGCTAATTTACGTACGACCATTGCGGGTTGCCCCACTGCAAGCACACCGGCCGGAATATCTTTGGTCACCACTGAATTGGCGCCGACAACGCTGTTTTTACCGATTTTCACTCCTTTCAGAACAACCACATTCATAGCCAGCCAGACATTATCGCCAATGACTACAGGAGCGGTGGGAACAGGCGTATTCAGCTCTGCCTGCCGGTTGACGTGATGCCAGTCCGTATCGCTGATTGAAACATTGGCACCGCAGAGGACGTTTTCGCCTATAAGAACGGACTCGCCGGCAGTTATCGCAGTGCCGCTCAGGCCGCTGCCTTCTCCTATGCTGATCTCGGCATCGGGTTTGAGGGTGGCGATAAAGCAGGAATGATTCAAGCCGGCCTTGTTTGACCATGGAGCAGATCTGAAGCGGCAGTTCCGAGCGATTTGTATAGTACTGCCGGGGGTACGCCTGAAATATATCCTGCCCCAGAATCGGCAGCCTGGGCGTATTTCCACTCTCCACAGGCGGCACATACCATAGGAAAAAGCTGTCCAGAACTTTTCCAGAAGATATTCCTGCTTCCTGGTCATTCGGCCCATCCAGATGCCCCCTGGATCATGAATATTTTTTTTGTCTTGTTGCCCAGTCATGACGACATGCTCTCTGTTGATCGTGACAGGATGTCCTGGTAAGCCGATACTTGAGCACGAACAATCGCTCCAGGATCATGCCGCACTCCGGCCGTTACACAGGCCTTTTGACTAAGGGATCGGGCAAGGCCGTCATCCTCAAATATTCTGACAATACTGTCCACCAATAACGGCACATCTCCAGTAGGAAACAGCAGGCCTGTTTGCCCGTCTTGAACAAGACTGGGAACGCCGCCGGTATAACTTGCAATGACCGGGGTACCGACGAGCTGGGCCTCGGCAACACTGTTGGGACTGTTGTCAACATAGGAAGCGGAGACAAAGAGATGAGCCTTGCATAACTCGTCTGCAATTACCTGGGCATTTTGCGGCCCGGGGAGTTCGACATCCCCCTGCAACGTGCTTATTTCCCGCTCAAGTTGTTTACGGTACCTCCCCGTCCCCAATGAGCCGATCAAAACCAGTTTCAAATCAGGATACCGAAGAAGCAGTCGCCTGGCGGCAGCCAGCAACAGTTCCGTACCTTTACGAGGTTGCCTGGCATTGGTAAAAATGATTCTATGCCTGGTGCATGCATCAAGCTGCCATTTTTTTTGCCGGAATTTGGAGCGCAACACCCTGTTAACACAATAATACTGAGCCTGATCGTTGAAGTAGCGAACCGTAGCCCTGTCCCAGGCCGTGCGGCCAAAGAAAAACTTGCCCTGCTGCAGATAGCGTCGTTCTCTTTCGGCCTGTTTTTGAGCGCCCAGGTATTCCAACAAAAAGCCGTGCCCCTTCAGAGTTGTAAACAAATTATCCGTTATGATGCGTAGAACAGAAATTTTGCCAAAGAAACGGTACCATTCACTGTAGGTGTTCATCAGCCCCTGGAGGGAAAAAACTACGGGACAGTGCAGCAGGCCCCGGCACAGCATTTCCCCATAGAATCGCTCCGTGCCATGGATATGAACGATATCTGGTTTGAAGATATCTGCAACTGCCGCACATTTTTTGACATAAACGGGATTGTTGTCAACGGGGAAGAATTGCCGCCGGATCCTTGCCCATTTCTGGTGAACAATAAAATACTCCACGCCCCGATGCCTGAATCTGGTCTCCGGAAACTGCGGACATGCCGTAACGACCCCTATCTCTAGTTCAGGTTCATCCTGCAAAACTTCAAGCAATGCTCCCATCCAGCCCCCTGTCCCTTGGGGATCTTTGTCGAAATGTGCATTAACTGCAGGCATGGGAATATTTGTAAACCAGAGTATTTTCATATCAGCGATTCAACATGTTCAGAATTTTTCGGGTTGCTCCCAGACTGGAGCCGATATTGAAATAATCACAGAGCAAAAAGGCTGTGATGAAGGTCAACATGCAGCCAGTCATGACAAGCAGTTGAAGAGAAAGACTTGTAACAGGATAAAAATTTTTACCTGCCCAAAAAATAAATCCAATCGAGAATGTACTCAACAGAGGTACAAGAGCTGTTTGAAAATATTGAGATAGACGAACCGGACTGCCTTTAAGGCATATCCTGCAGAAAGGAAAAAATGTAACAATATTGGCCAGCACCACGCCTAAAGCAATCCCCCGTATTCCATAAACCGCAGCCCCGGCTCCCACACAGAATATGGTGCCGATGCTCCGGACAATCCCTCCTGCAAGATACCTTCGTGAGTAACCGAGCACCAGCGGGATCTGATCCAAAGTGGTGATAGCCGGCATCAAAAAAGCGTGGAGCGCGAAAATACGCATATAAGGGACCGATCCCGCCCATTGCGGGCCGAAATAAACGTGAATAATTTCTTCCGCATAAACAAAACAAAAGACAGACAGAGGCATTGTAACCCAGCATATGGAAGAAAGAAATGTGTGATAATACGATGCGAAACGATCTTTTTCCGACTGCAATGAAGAAAGCGCCGGTAAGGCCACGGAAAAAAAAGCCATTCTGAATTGACCGGATACAAGATTGGGAACCTGACCGCCTTTATTATACAAACCAAGATTTGCCGCTCCGACAAGACGACCGACCAGAATTTTGTCGATACTCCGGGTCAGAGTGGAAAAGGCGTTCAGACCGGCAACATCAAGCCCGACTTTGATAATTTTTCCGGTCCCTGCCCGTATTGTCGGCAAACCGGGTATCCAGCCGGTGGCGAGCCAGATCCCGGTCATCAGAAAAAAGTTTTGTGCAACCTGCATCCAGACCAGGGCCCAATAGTTTCCTTGAAAATATGCAATCAGGATCCCCAGCAGTGAACTGGCCAGAGAAGAAAAAACCATAATAACGGCAAGTTTCCCAAACTGCATCTGGCGCCTGAGCAAGGCCTGGTGCTGAACGGTAAGACCACCAAACAAAAAAGCAACGGCAAGTACCCTGGCAATGGCAGTCAGTTGCGGTTCATGATAAAACCAGACCATTATCGGCGCGGCAGCCCAGACAACGGCCATGGAAACCATCCCAACCAGACAGTTAATCCAGAACAGGTTGCTTACCTGGGCATGCGTTATATTTTTTTCACGGATTGTTGCAGTAGACAGGCCAAGGTCTTTAAAGATGGTGGCAAAACTGGAAACCACAACCACCATGGCAAAAACACCATAATCCACCGGGGTCAGAAGTCTGGCAAGAATGGCGGCGCGAAGCAGTGTGATAGCAAGAGATAGTCCCTGGGATATAAGATTAGCGGCACCAGCCTTGACGGACTTTTGACTGACCTCCCTGTTAATTTGAGAGGTATCAAAAAGGTAAGAATACTGCTTGTCTTTTGGGCTCGACATAGGATGAGGTTACAACCTTTCCCGCGCTAAAGATTCGATATCGGCAAGCATTGGTTCATATTTATTTTTCATGGCATAAATCTGCTTTTTTGTTGCCGCCGTAAGAACCTTTTTCCAGGAATCGTCATACTGGATATCAATCTTGCCTTTATAACGCATGGAGTTTCCCGCTACCAGATGATGCTCTTTTGTATTAATTGCCAAGGGCTCTGAAGGGGGGAGGGCAAGTCCGAGATAATCAGCCAATTGCTCTCTTGTTTTACCAGGCTCTTCAGCCATGGTCTCATAACGAACTACCTTAACTTTAAAGTCTTTCTGCCTTTTGATAATATGCAGATATTGTTATACAGTTTGAACCACGCCTGCGCTGCCTCGACAGGATCTTTATCCGAAAATAACCCACGAAGTGATGTCGTATCAGGCTATCTTCATCCTTGGTTGTGGCTGTGACGTTAAAAATCTTGGTCCAGCCATGCTGGTTTATCCCTTTTAGCAGCTGAAGCGGCAACGCCTTCAATATCCCTTATCAATAAAACGACGAAGACATTTGCAAGCCGGTCTTGTTGAAGCAGTGCCATTCGTACAATATCTTTTGAAGAGTCGACAACATGGCTTGCCCCAGTAGTCCGACAGATAGCATCAAAAAACAACCAATTATTGTTCAGCCTTTTTCGTACAGGGAATGCAAAGATCCCCGAGAGACGGTTATAGGGCCAAATTTTCAATGTCCTGACAAAAAGTGCTCTGATTATACGTGTAAATGTACTAATTTCTTGGCCGTACGTCTGTTTTTTATACATGGCCATTTTGAACCTGAGCGGATCATCAAAAAGATCATAACCGGATTTTTCGCTGATTTCTCCTATCACACGCTGCCATGTTTTGCAGTCACTGAATCGTTCTCCACAGCTGCATATATCCTGCCCAAGTTCACAAACATTACCATTGCGATACAATTGCCAAGGAAAATAAATACACTCTCCTGTAGAAAAAACACCAGGAATCGTTCCTGTCAGGATATCACACAAAGTAGAGCCGGAATGTCCAGCCGATAGTATGGAGACAACTTTTGTCATATGGTATCCCTGTTGCCAAGTGCCATATTAAGCACATTTCACCATGGCTGGACCGGCGGTTACACTCGAGTAATATCCAAGACAGCAGTGCCTCATAATCTTCCGGTGTCGCTACATGAGGTTTCTCAAAGAGAATACAACTGATTACCGTTAAAGCTCAGCTTTGTTTAGTCATTGTCCTTACTGCCGACTCTCCGTCATTCCTGTCATTATACCTTTCCAATCACTCGCGCAGGCTGTTGGGCGGGAAATAAACGCGGACTTCGATCCAGGATATATCCAGTGACCAGGCCAACCTTTCCGGATGCCCGACAACAACATTCAGGTAGGACGTAGGAGTGTTTCCAGGATTTGTATACAGAGCTGATCTTCAGTGGTAATTAGAAAAATATACCGCTGGAATACATTGTAATCAATAATGGCTACGAACTCAATGAGACAAAATGGACGTTCTTTAGGCCGTCTTTAGCGTTTTAACTGTATTTCCTTTATCCGAAAATCGCCCACGAAGTTATGCCGTATCAGGCTATTTTCATGGTTGGTTGTGGCTGTGACGTTGAAAATCTTGGTCCAGCCATGCTGGTTTATCCGAAAATAACCCACGAAGTGATGTCGTATCAGGCTATTTTCATCCTTGGTTGTGGCTGTAACGTTAAAAATCTTGGTCCAGCCATGCTGGTTTATCAAAATACAGGGCATACTGTATGATCCTCTATGCAGTGCTTTACAGGGCATAGCCGTCAAGCTAACGACATAACAACTTGAAATCAAATAAAATAATGGCGCGACGAAACCTTGACTGACTCTCTCTCCGTTCCCAGCCTCATAATGCCCCCCCTTGGGCACGGGCGAGAATTATTATCAACTCTTTGTTCTCGCCAGTGATATTGGTTTGGTAGGTTGAATTGCAAATTTATTATACCGAAAATCACAGGGAATTACACGTAAAATATCACCATTACGAGGTTAAATAACGAGAATATTCAACAGCTTGAAAGATCATTGCA
>JAJRQC010000125.1 GCA_024280455.1 Deltaproteobacteria bacterium
AGCAGGCTTCAAATGGGATAAGTCGGGAAAGAACTGGTACAAAGAAGTAACGATTCATTAACCATTTTTCATTTTATTTTATTTTTTAACCACCAACCCAGAAGGGAGGATTACACAAAATCTCCCTAACGGGATCCGTGTGTCCTCCCATTTTTTTTTGAGGAGGAAAACATATGGATATCCAAACCACCATGCTGACAAGCCTGCGTACATTGGCTGAGCAGCACACTGTAGAAACACTTGGGGATCGCAGAGACTATCTTGGCGCATCCGAAATCGGATATTGCCCGAGAAAAGTTATTCTTGAAAAGATCCATCCAGGTGAACATGATCTTGCCACCCTTCTCCGCTTTCAACGGGGACATATGGCCGAGGACATCATTGCCAGGGCATTTACCGCCGCCGGTTACTCGAACTTTGAGCGACAGGTTGAAATTGTCCTGCCCGGTGATGTGCCGCTCAAGGCCCATATCGACTTTGTTTTCACGTCTAAGGTTCATAAAATCAAATCCATTCTGGAGATCAAGAGCACCAGCAGAATCCCTGACGGGCCGTACAGCTCCTGGGAGTCTCAGCTCTATATCCAGATGGGCGCTCTGGCCAGGCAGTATCCTGAGTATTCCATCAAGGGTGCAGTGCTAACGCTTGATCTTGCCCATGGCGAGGTGGCGTTTTTCAACGGTTACGAACCCCAGGAAACGATTTTCAATGGACTCATGGAACGGGCCGGAACCATCTGGTCCCATTATCAGGCCATGCTTCGGGGAAATGATCTTGTCCGGGAAGGCGTAGAGCTTGAGATGAAAACAGAAGTCAGTCCTCTCTGCAGTTTTTGTGATCATATCGCGACCTGCCCCCGGTTTGAGACAGAAGATGTCCCGGAACTGGAAAATGCTGTTGCGGCATTGCAGGAACTGCAGGCCAGGGAGAAAAACATGCAAGGCGAAATCAAGAAAATAAAAAAGCATCTTCTCGCTGTTGTTGAACAGAAGGGACCGATTAAATCCGGTGGCTGTTTTTTACGAAAGGCAACCCGAAGCAGGAAACATCTGGACATAGATCGTCTGGAAGCCTTTCTGAATGAAAGCGGAACTTTTCTGGATGAATACCAGGAAAATCGGTCGTTTTCCTTTTTGGAAATACGAAAAGCAAAAGCTGCATAGACAAGCAAAAAAGATCCCACTTGGGGAGCCAATTCCCCATGAAGGGGATTTGTGCTGCTCTCCAACTACTTCAATTCAATGGAGGAACACAATGAACAAGGCAATGGTAATCGGAAATTTAGGCAGTGATCCCGAAATACGCTACACCCAGAACGAGACCCCGGTGGCAACGTTTTCCGTTGCAAGTACCGAGCGGTGGAAAGATTCTGACGGCAATAAACAGGAGCGCACCGAGTGGCACCGTGTTGTTGCCTGGGGAAAACTTGCCGAGATCTGCGGCGAACACCTGAACAAAGGCGACAAGGTCTTTATTGAAGGCAAGCTCCGCACCCGAAAATGGGAAGATCAGGAAGGCACGACCCGCTACACCACCGAAATCAACGCCAGGGAACTGGAAATGCTTGGTGGTCGACAGGAAGGTGCTTGTTCTTCGCCCGATGGTAATACTGTTGGAGAGAATGTTGAACCGCCCATGCCTGATGATGTCCCGTTTTAACCAGAACAGAAAAAACTGAAAAAATCCCGGTGGCGACAAGCCTCTTCCTGATTTTAGGGCCGGGATTTACTTCATCAAACCCGTCAGGGGACAAAACACCCCCTGGGGAGTCTTGTCTCCTGATGTTGAAGGAGCAATACCATGGGAATACAACACAACCAACGATCCTTGAGAGCATCCACGCTTGTCGATGAATATTGCGCCTTGAAAGGTGAGTATGACTGCCTGGAAAGCACAATAACCGACCTGATTACCGATGTGCTCATCCTTGCCCACATGGAAGGAATAGACATCAATAGTATTTGCAGGATGGCGGAAGTTCACGTTTCGGCTGAAACCGCTGCATACAGGGAGGTGGCATAATGGCAAGACTTGGATCCCAGGCAAAGGCTGGCTTTTATCCGACTCCGGATACGGTCTGCGAGTTACTGAAATCTAAAATCATTTTTGAACTTGAAAAAGGTGCCCGGCTGCTTGATCCATGCTGTGGAAAGGGAAAAACGCTTTCCCGGCTGGCAGACGGTGTACCAAATTTGACCACCTGCGGAATAGAACTGGATCACCAGAGAGCCCACGAGGCCAGGTCGCGGTTGACCAAGGTGCTGTGGGGAGATGCATTGACTGAAATGCAGATTTCACCTAACGCCTTTGGCCTGATGTACCTGAACCCGCCTTATGATGATGGTGTTTCCGATGGCGCAAAATCGCAACGGCTGGAAGTTCAGTTTCTGCGGCGTTATCTTGGTACCCTGCAGCAGGGCGGCTATCTGGTGCAGGTTATCCCTTATTATGTGCTCAAACATTGTGCGAAAACCCTGTCTCGTCATTTCAAGGCACCTGTAATTATAGGTTTCCCGGAAGACGAATTTCAGGCGTTTAAACAGTGCATAGTGGTTGGCAGAAAACGGATGGCTAAAAAGGAACAGGCCGATATGACCCAGGAGTACCTGGAAGAATTGGCGGCCATGGAACCGGATGAGTTTTTATCAGCGGTCAACAGATTGGATCTGGTTGCTGAAAAAGCTTTTTGTATACCAGCCCCGGCCAAGCCTCTGACCACTTTCCGGGCCAGAAATATCGATCCGCTGGAGGCAATTCCCTTTGTTCGCAAGGCAGGAATACTCAAAAATGTTCTGGCGGAATTGACGCCCAGAAGAAACAACGAGATCCGCCCATTAACCCCGCTGGAAAATGGCCATCTGGCCCTTATGCTGGCAGGCGGCTATATGAACGGAGCCATTGAAAAGGATGGCCGGCAACTGGTTATCAAGGGTGTGGTGCATAAATCCGAGAAGGTTATCAATGTCCGAGAGAACGACTCGGGTGAAGGCTCCATTACCTGTCATAGACTATAATTCTTCATCAGAAAGTGAGGGTGAATTTCTGACGTTAAGCGCAGGCCGTGCCTTTATGTTCTCCAGTATAAACACAACGATAGGAGAATACAAATGTTATCGTCAGGAGTTGACACAGTAG
>JAJRQC010000126.1 GCA_024280455.1 Deltaproteobacteria bacterium
CATAGGACCTAAATCCTGCACTTCAGAAAATGAAAAAATGATTTTCTCATTTTAAATGATTTTCTCATTTTAAATTACAGGATTTAGGTAGGACAGAATATCCCGGGTCGGTTCCTGAAACCGGGCCGGACGTTCCGCATATCTTCGGCAGGGATTTTTTTTTACTGGAGATCAGTGGATGAAGGTCGTTGCCACCGCAATCGAATAAGGGCTCAATAATAGATGGAAACGTAGGTTATGTAGCGAAACACCCCTGATCGGCGGGTGAAATGTTTGACGCTGCCGGGTGGAGCAGGTCCTCGAAGCTTTATATAGACTGATTCTTCGACAGGGCTTCCTGAGATAATGACCAGGGAAGAAGGCCTGCTCCCGGTCTGGTAAAAGGCGGGTTTGTTCAGCTTCCAGGTTGCAAGCATGGAGGACAGGGACGGTATCCCCTTGGATTTTTCGGTAGCCCAGTCCTGGCGGGAAACTATTGTTTTATTGGTGAACAGATCAAGCTGGGGAACAGCTATAACCGTACTGCCCTCGGATTTCTGCTGGGGAAGTGCATAAACTTCAACGGTCTCAACATCCAGCTGATTGAGAAAATCCCCGGCCATTTGTATATTCATCATAGAGGTTGTTTTAAAAAACGGCAGATAACCGGCAAAGAGCACCACCAGAGACGAAGAGACAATGACGGCGACGGCATACCGTTTAATCCCAGCGTCCTTGAACCCGGCAAGGCCGTAGGCCGCCATCAGGGCCAGAAAGGGAAAAAGAGGCAGCATGTAGCGAATTCGTCCAATCTGCAGAAGGACAACCAGAGAAATGAACAGCAGGGGAAAGAGAGAACGACGATCCTTAAGCTTGTATGCCCTGAACCCGCCATACAGGGCAAGCAGGGAAACAAAAGGATGGATCTGAAAAAAAAATGTCGAAGCAAACCCCTCATTCCAGAGTTTTAATGCCGGGCGCTGGTAGGTGAACAGTGTTTCAATCTGCTCTGTAAAAACAGAATATTTGCACACCAGAATGACGACAACCGGCACGGCGGCCGCCAGGATAATGGCGAGAACGCGTTGAATAAACTTTTCAGCCTCCGGCGTGGTTCGAAGGTAGACAAAGCCGCAGATCGGCAATATGGCCAGCATGGGCCAGGTTGAATACTTGGCCAGAAAAGCCAAAACAAGAGTAAGCGAAGCAAGTACAATCCGAAAAAAACCGCCACGCCGGAGTGCCTCGACAAAACAATACACCGCCAGTATTAAAAAAAACATGGTCTGGGCATCAACCAGCATCAGCGGAACCTGGGTCAACAGATACGGCATGCCCAGCAGGAGAAAGCCGGCGTAAAAACCGGTATCCCTGTTCCAGAGTATTGTTCCAATCCTGCAGGTCAGTACAACCGTCAGAACAAAGAGCAGGGTATTGAAAAACTGGACTGCGATTCTTACCTCACCAACAAACTTGAAAATCAACCCGTAGAGAAACGGCACCAGGGGCATGTCGGTCCAGATGGTAATCGCATGGCCCCATTCCCGAATAAAATACAGTGGACCGTATTGTGAGAGTGCTTTGGCCTGAAGGAAATAGCGGCCCGAGTCCAGCAGCAGTTCCGGTTCGCTCCAGAGCGGAAGCACTGCCATGGTTGAGAAGAAAATGAGGACCGGAACCGGAAAGGTTTCAAAGGGGAGGCGCCGGGAGATCAGAAAAGAAATAAAAATGGCTGCAATAAAAAACAACAGAACTTTTTGAATGCCGACAGGGGCAAAGACCCATCGCCAGCTGGTCAGGGTATTGTTGTCGTAAATGCGAAAAATATAGAGCAGGGAAAAAGAAAAAAGAACGGAAAAGGAGAGGAGCAGGAACCATTCAAGTTGTTCCAGCCTGATCGTACCTGAACTTTTCATCGGACAACTGATTTTCGCAGGCCCGAAAAGCTCTGCATCCTCTTCTTGCAGGCAGGTTCAGGCAACAGGCCTGCCTGCCCCGTCCCCGCACCTATAAGACCAGCACCTTGTCGGAATCATGATTCATCGCAGCATTGCTGTACTGGCTGCTGCGCTCGATGGAATCAGAAAGCCCGCAGGTGTTGACCGATAACTCTACGGCACTGTGGTCGCAATAACTCATCGACACGCTCTCAAGATCGGCAAGGGATACATAATCCGCTTCCTCAAGAAGCCAAGTACCTTCATCCATGGCAAAAAGGGTTACCTGGTTGCCCCTGGCAGCCACAACTCTTACAATCCCGGTAATTGCCGGCAGATGTTTTTTTGAATTCACAAGAATACCGAGTTTCATTTTTCCCTCTCTGTTCTATGTTTGTCGGTGTCGTAGATAGCGGAGACTTCCGGTAGTGATGTGGCAATGTCCACATGACGAGCGAACTCGTGAGACTCCGAGAAGCCTCGCCACCGACGGCGGACAGGTTGTAACTTGCTGTATTTCCGTTCAGTGCAAATGACGATTTTACCTTTTTACGAGTCCACCATGTTTGTCATTGCCAACCCCTGCAGCCGGTACCCCATCCCATCTGTCTGCGGACTAATTACCGGATCATGTCACGGGTCACAACAAATGCGCCCCGAATATCTCCGACACTGTAGCCCAGGGCCTTGTCATCGGGATAGAGTTTCTCGAGCCTGGCCTTAACCGCGGGCTCTATTTTTGTGCCGTGACATTTCATGCAGACCCTCCCGGTGGGTATAGCTTTCATGAAACGAAACTGGTTGCCGACAGCAGTTTCAACGATATCGGCGTAGATGAGATCTTTCATGGGTTCGCCGTTCTGCTTGCGAAGTTCAAACTCCCTCAGCACAGGCCGCTGCCACTCGTTGGCCGCATTATCAGGATTACGATTTTTCAGGCTGACCCGCTTCATGGTGAAGTTCTGCTTTTTAGAAACCTCAGCGGCAATTTTACCCGCCCTGGTATTACAGACCGCAATTGCATTTGTCGGTCCGCCTGCCTGCATGGCTTGTACCAGTTCACTCTGCAACCTGCCGGTAAAGACCTTGACAGCATACATTGATCGTTTGACATCAGCTTCAAGAGCAGGGGAAGACGTATTCACCGGGGAGGCGGCAACTGTTTTGTTTTCTGCTCCGGATCCACTGCCTGCCACCGCACTTGAACACGCCAAAGCAATCAGAACCATCGTCATACTTACAACCCGCCTCATAGCTGCCTCTCTTTGAATTCAGCCGCAATTGTGTACAGCTTTGCTTGGAAATACCACCTACCAGGTGATGACCTTGTCGCACGTTTCAATATGGTCGACAATTTCTTCATAATCCTGATTTTCCCTGAGATCAACAACAATGGTTTCAGCGTCTCTTTTACTTTCCGTCATAATTGCCTGTATGACCGGATCCGGTTCCTGTTTAAGGATAAATAAATTTTTCACCTTTACCTCCTGTTTCCGGTGGGAGATGCAACCGGCCTTTAATAGGCCAGCACATGATCATAGTGTAACAGCCTTCCGGCAATTTCTTCGACAGTCAAACATTCCATACTCGTGTTTTCGGCAACGTTTGAATACGCTTTCATGTCCATATCCTGCAGCGTTTCCACATTCAGATTATTCTGCTCCGTATCCTCAACCACGTTATCCAGCACATAGACATCAATGATATCGTCCATCAGTATCAGGCCAATGGCCATCCGTAAAGCCTCTCCCTGCCGGTCTCGCACCACAACTGCTATTCTTTTTGCCATCACAGACTCCATTTCTTGAATTTAGGGCTTGGATCATCTGCTGATTTTTCCCTCTTTACCCGGTCGTTAATAAATCTAAAATTCATCATTTTTTCAGCCGAAAAAAGTCATGCCCGACACGCCCTGGGGAAGAGCATGTCGGACATAACGGTGTGCCGGGAAAATATTTCCTTTCCAGCCGGAGGAGGAGGCGGAAGTGGAGCGGCACACTACTCTTTGACGATTGTATAGTAAACAAGACCATTTTTTTCTTTGACTTCAACTATCCTGTACGAGGTATCCTCAAATTCCCCTGGAATATTTTCCATTAATTTCTTCTCCTGGCTGATAATCTCCAGCAGACCTCCCGGCTGGACCTTTTCCAGTGTCTTGGTAAGAAGAAAAGTGGACTGAGGCGCCTGTAATCCGCTTATATTCAAACTTTATCTATTTTCCCAGCCATAGCCCTTCTCTGCTCTCAACCAACGTTTCGCTTGCCGAAAAGATGAACGGTGCGGTTAGATAATATATCTTTTGAATTATGATGAACTCGTAAAAAGCCAAAACCGCCACTTGCACTGTACGCAAATACAACCAGTTACAACCTCTCCGCCGTCGGTGGCGAGGCTTTTCGAAGTCTACGCTTATCTACGACACCGGCAATTATAGGTATCACTCATTCTGAATCTTGAACGCAATTGATTCGACTCACTATGACAGCATAGCCGTCAAGCTAAGACTAATACAGTAACATATCAAAGAGTTGCACCACGTAGAGCCCGCCCTGCGGGCGATAATTATGCGTCAGGATGTCTCTGCTGTCACCAATCGCCCGCGGGGGCGGGCTCCTGCATTGCAGCTATCCTTCGATGTTATTGACATTTTACGTTAGCTTGACGGCTATGACTATGACAGTGCAATGCAAGTGCCAATCATAAAGAAGATATGGAAGAAGGGAAAATATCAACAACCGCTGCAGAGAAAACAGCTTATGGACGACACGACTGCTGACACTTTTTTGTTACTGCTGCAAGGCTTGCCGACATTACACATAAAAACAACCCGGACTCAAACGCCTTGAACGATGCCCGAAGAATATGTGATGAGTCCTGGTCTTTTTATGGTATAATTGTCCCAAAAGGAACACTTAGCTTCTAAATGATGTCCCGACAGAGCCTAACATGTTCGACAATATGCAGGAAAATCTCATTTCAGGCCCAATTTGCCAGACCTTTCCCCTCTGGAAAAACATTCGTTGTTACTCTTCCGGCAACCACCCGGTCCCATTACCTCGTGTACGGAACAACCCCATGTCGGAGCAATCAGATGGCATGCTATATGCAAAGTTTTACCAAAATATAAAAATATAATTCTACCCAAGTAGGTTGTATTGCAAATTGATACGTCTTTTTTTATCAAATACCATTGCTGGGAAGAGCTTCTCATTGCAATGGTCTGCATTTCCATTGCCGGACGACTCTTTCAGCCGGCCGTTGAACAGGGGAACCGTTTAACCCTTGAAAAAAACAGCCGGATATTTTTAGTCCGAACAGGATACCTGCTCCTTGCCCTGAGCAGCGGGATGCATGCCCTTATCCATGTCCTCAACCTCAACCTCAACCTTCTGTATCTGACCCTGCTGGGATACTGTTTTGCCCTGCTGACCTTTATCATTGCCATCTCCTCGGCACGGCCGCAGACAAAACTTTTTTTCCCTTTTCTGTCCCTGCTGTTACTCCTTCTATTAATTCCTGATATATATGAAAACTTACCTGATTTCCGCAAGTTCAGGCCCCTGGTCTGGATAAGTATCGCCTTTCTGGCCGGACATGTCTGCGTCCTGCATGCGGCTGCATTTTACCGGGTGAACAGCAAGAGGGTCTTACTCTCCGCTGCCGGTTTTCTCCTGATCTGCCTTTCGGGGATTTTTCTTTTCTTTCCTGCACCCATGGGTTCCTCAATGTGGCTGTACGGCCATTTTTCCGGCCGTTCGGCTTTGTTCTGCTGTGGTTTGCCGTTAATTACCAGACGGTTGCCGACATGGGTGGGTCCATTCTCTATCGGGCCTTAACCGCCTTCAGCCTGCTGACGGCCTTGCCGACAATTATCTTCGGGACCGCGGTTTTTTATGTTAATATCAATGTCATCGATATTGCCGGAAAAAGAATGCTGATTTTCCTGGTCATGCTTGGAACATTCACCTCGGTCCTGATTTTCGGACTTGGTTTGATTGTCAGGCTTATTCAGCCGATTTTAGGCCTGAAGGAATCTGTGGACCGGCTGGTCGATGAAGGGCTGAATAAGAGAATCAGAGTAACGAGTAATGATGAAATCGGCGAGCTGTCCAATGCCTTTAATGAAATGGTGGTCAAGCTTTCCGGGGCGGTCAAGGAGAAAGAACGACTCTATCGTCTTGCCGCAACCGGAGAACTGGCCGCAACCCTGGCCCATGAAATAAAGAATCCGCTCAATGCCATCAGCGGCGCCGCCGTCTATATCGACAAAAATCACGATGGGATTCTCATCAAGGAATTCATCAAGATAATCACCGACGAGGTATCCAGGATTGATAAACTCACCGGCACCTTACTCGGATTCGCCAAGCCCATATATCCTCAAATCGAACCAAATGATATAACAGCGCTGATTCACGAAACCGTTCTTCTGCTCGATAAGGAGGCCCAGGAACAGAACATCGTGCTGGAGGAGCAGCTGCCCGATGATCTGCCCGGAGTACTGTGTGACTACAACCAGATCAAGCAGGTGTTGATCAATTTAATCATCAACGGCTTTGATGCTATTGACTCCAGCGGAACAATTACCATTTCGGCCAGACACTCCGTTGATACAGTAGACGTGCTGGTCAGTGACAACGGATCCGGCATTGCGCCGGAAAATATGAAAAATATTTTTAATCCGTTTTTCACCACCAAAACACGAGGAACAGGACTTGGCCTCGCCATTTCTCAGAAAATAGCCCGTGGCCAGAATGGAGATCTGCGCGTGGAGAGTACCCTCGGAGAGGGAACAAAATTTATCCTTACCTTACCACACTGCAAGGAGACTGTTCATTCATGAGTTATACAATTTTAGCGGTAGATGATGAGATAAATTCCTTAAAAGTTCTTTCTGCGGCACTGTCCAGTGAAGAGTTCTTCGTCGATACGGCCGTATCCGGCGAGGAAGCCTTCGCCATGTTCAAGGACAAGCATTATGATCTTGTTTTATCGGACTATAAAATGCAAGGCATGACCGGAGAACAGCTCCTGGAAAAAGTGAAGACCGTCTCGCCTGAAACACCCTTTGTGCTCCTTACCGCTTATGGAACAATTGAACTGGCGGTCAATGCCATGCGGCTGGGAGCATATACCTATCTGACCAAACCGGTCGACCTGAACCTTTTGGAAAACATTGTCAACGAACTGCTGCTTGCCGACCGGCAGGAACCCGATGACGGGATATCGGGCCGGTTCCAGTTTTTAAACATCATCGGTAAGTCAAAACCCATGCAGGAGGTGTTTTCCCTTATCCGCAGAGTCAGTAAACCAGACGCCAATATTCTTATTCTCGGCGAATCAGGCACCGGCAAGGAGTTGGTCGCCCGGGCGATTCACTACTCTTCCCTGCGGGTCGACAAACCCTTTATTCCGATTGATTGCACAACCATTCCTTCCGAGCTCATGGAAAGCGAGCTGTTCGGCTATGAGCGAGGCGCCTTCACCGGGGCAATGGATCGTAAGATAGGCCTGATCGAGATGGCGCAGGGCGGCACCCTCTTTCTTGACGAGATCGGTGATCTGGACCTTGCCTTAGAGAAAAAGCTCCTTCGTTTTTTACAGGAAAGGGAAATCCGGAGGGTTGGCGGTAAAAATAAAATACAGGTCGATGTCAGGGTACTCTCCGCCACCAACAGAGACATTGAAAAAGAAGTGGAACAGGGTGAGTTTCGCACCGATCTGTTTTACCGCTTGAACGTTATAACCATTCGCATTCCACCCTTGAGAAAAAGGAAGGACGATATTCCGCTGCTGGCCGGACATTACCTGGAATATTTTAATAAAAAAAATAAAAAAAATATTCGGGAATTCGATCGGACCGTGTTGGAAATCATGAAAAAATATGATTGGCCAGGCAATGTCCGTGAGCTGGAAAACATTGTGGAGCGAGCTGTCATCTTATGCTCATATGACTCGATCAATGTTGAATGTCTGCCCTGCAAGCTACAGGTCATTGAAGATGAGGTGTGCGAGGAGTACAATGAACTGAATCTTCCGGAGATGGAAAAAAGGATCATCAAGAAGGCGCTGGACTGCACATCATGGAACCAGTCGAAAGCAGCAGTGCTTCTGGGGATCTCCAGGAAACAGCTTCGGACCAAGATGAAAAATACCGGATTGATGAACAAATAACATTACTGCGTTTATGAAAACACCAAAAGAGCTGCAAACATTAAAAGAAAAGATGCAGGCGCTTCAGTCCGGTGACTTTACCGTTGAAGCGGAAAATCCAAAGATCGTCAAATGCTGGGAGCGCTTGAACTGCGGCAGGAAAGACTGCCCGGCCTACGGTAAGCTGAGGTGCTGGTCCATTGCCGGGACCTCCTGCCATGGTGAAGTCCTGGGACAATTTGCCCATGAACTCGGAGACTGCAAAAAATGCATGGTGTACAAAGAATCGCGCCAGGACGATATCGGAGAGCTGATTGAAGTCTTCAACCAGATGGCAAAGGATATCCGCTATAACGTTGATGAGCGTATCCGCTCCGGTCGGGAGACGGCTGAGGAAGAGCGATTCTCCGAATTAAAGGATATGGCAGCCGGGGTGGCCCATGAAACCAGAAACCCCCTCCATTCCATCGGCATGGCGACGTCCTTTTTAAAGAAGAAGTACAAAGACGATCTGATGACCGAATTTCTGACCATCATCGAAGATGAGGTCAGAAAACTCAATGACCTGACTTCAATTTTCCTGGACTTCTCTCACCCGACGCCCATCAATATAGAACCATGCGACATCAACAATCTCGTCCAATCTGCAATCGATAATTACGCCCAGCAGGCAGAGGGACGGCACCTGTTGATTCATTTTCAAAAGGACAAGGACATGCCGGAGTTTTTCTCCGATAGTGCCAGGATAATGGAGTGCGTTTCCAATCTGCTCGAAAATGCGTTGGAGGCATCGACAGACGGAGACATCATCATTGTGAGCACAAAAAGCAAAAACGGCATGGCCATGGTTTCCGTGCAGGATAACGGCCCGGGAGTTCCGGTTGATGAACGGGAAAAAATTTTCAAGCCCTTCTACACCACCAAAACCCATGGTCCGGGTCTCGGCCTTGCCGTTGTCGAGCGATCGGTAAAAGAACTGCAGGGTCGGGTTTTGCTCGACAGTGTGCCCGGCAAGGGGGCGAGCTTTACATTCCTGCTGCCCATGGGAACGGCAAAACCGACGTAGACCGTAAAACGGTTCCCAACGGTTCCCATGCAGAGCGTGGGAACCAGATAAGCTGTTGCAAATGGAATAGAGTCTAAACCAAAAAAGGCACAGGAAATCCTGTGCCTTTTTTAGTATCTTTTTTTAAGGGAAGACGCGAGACTTTCGTTCCCGCACACTGTGCAGGAACGTCGAGCTCAGCGTCTTATGCTATGCTTCGGTTGATTCAGGCGCCTTTGCCTCATCCTTCTCTTCCCCGTCGTGTTCTTCGGGGCGAAGCTCGGCAATAATACGATTCATATCCTCAATCATGATGGTTTCACGCTCCAGCAGGTCTTTGGCTATGCCCTCAAGGATATCCCGGTTGTCAGTGAGCAACAGGGTCACCCGGTCGTTGGCTTCAATAATGATTTTTTTAACGGCATCATCGATCTGACGCGCCGTGTCCTCACTGTAGTCGCGGTGCTGGGATATTTCACGACCAAGAAAAATCTGCTCTTCTTTTTTCCCGTAGGAAAGCGGGCCGAGCTCATCACTCATCCCCCATTCGCAGACCATCTTGCGGGCAAGCTCGCTGGCCCGTTCAATGTCGTTCCCGGCCCCGGTGGTGACTTCATCAAAAATAATCTTTTCCGCTACCCGGCCACCAAAGAGTATTGAGATTGAGTTGAGCAGGAACGTTTTAGCATGGGTGTGCTTCTCATCGATGGGCAGCTGCATGGTCAAGCCAAGTGCACGGCCGCGCGGAATGATGGTGACCTTATGGATGGGATCGGTCCCCGGCAACAGATGAGCGACCAGGGCATGACCTGCCTCATGATAGGCGGTAATCTCCTTTTCATCATCATTGATGATCATGGATCTGCGCTCGGCCCCCATCATGATCTTATCCTTGGCCCGCTCCAGCTGCTCGGCATCAATTTCCTCTTTACCCTTGCGGGCGGCCATGAGTGCTGCCTCATTGACCAGGTTCTCCAGGTCAGCTCCTGAAAAGCCTGGGGTTCCCCGGGCAATAACCGCCATATCCACTTCAGCGGCCATCTTGGTTTTCTTGCCGTAAATCTCAAGAATCATCTGACGTCCCTTGATATCGGGGACGGGAACGATGACCTGTCGATCAAAACGACCCGGCCGCAGCAGGGCGGGATCAAGGACATCGGGCCGGTTGGTGGCGGCAATGATAATAACCCCGTCATTGGCCTCAAAGCCGTCCATCTCAACCAGTAACTGATTCAAGGTCTGTTCGCGTTCATCATGGCCGCCGCCGAGTCCGGCCCCGCGGTGACGACCAACTGCATCGATCTCATCGATAAAAATAATACAGGGCGCATTCTTTTTGCCCTGGATGAACAGATCACGCACCCGCGAGGCACCGACACCGACAAACATCTCGACAAAATCGGAACCACTGATCGTAAAAAACGGTACCTGGGCCTCACCGGCAATGGCCTTGGCGAGCAGCGTTTTACCGGTACCGGGCGCACCGGCCAGCAGAACACCCTTAGGAATTCGACCGCCAAGCTTGGTAAACTTCTGCGGATCACGGAGAAAATCGACAATTTCCTCCAGCTCTTCCTTGGCCTCGTCGATACCGGCCACATCTTTAAAGGAGACCTTGACCTCACCTTCTCCCTGCAGCTTGGCCCTGGTTTTACCAAAGGAAAGCGCTCCGCCCTTGCCGCCGCCCATCTGCATCTGACGCATAAAAAAGATCCAGACTCCGATCAGCAGCAGCATAGGGAACCAGGAAATAAATATGGACAGATACCATGGCGTTTCATCAGGGGCTTTGACCGCAATATCCACTCCGGACTGCCGCAGCATGGGGATAAGTTCAGTGTCATTGGGTGTAAAGGTCACAAACGGTCGCCCGTCTGCTCCGGAACCGGTGATTTTCTCTCCCTGGATTTTTACCCTGTTGATAGCGCCGTTTTCGACACTGGACCAGAATTCGCTGTAGGTCATGGAGGTTTGCTGACCTCCCTGGGGTTTGTTAAACAGGTTAAAGAGAAGGATCATGGTCAGGCCAATCACCAGCCACATACTCAGGTTTTTATAAAAAGTATTCAAAAAAAACTCCGAAATTTTATTTATTCAAGGGCCCTTGCGGTACCCGTCCAGGCAGCCGAACCTCACCCGCAATGGGGGAACCGTCTGCCGGGTTTTCTCTTCAGCTCTCTGCAGTTCACTTGCAAAGTTTGATCCACCATGTCGACGTCTTCCGAAAAAAACAGGGGTAATCGATAAAGGTTCACGGTCTAGATATTGTAATGCTCTTTTCCAATCAGTCAATGGCCTTTGCAAATTCCTGCACCGTCTTGACTGAAATTTCCTGCTCGGCCAGAGTCGCAACCGCCTGGGTCATGAATGAAGCCCCGGTAATAGTCGTAGTGTAGGGAATATGATAATCCAGGGCCGCCCGGCGAATAAAATAGGAATCTTCGGTCGTCCGGCTGCCGGACGAGGTATTGATGATCCATTGTATCTCGCCGTTCTGAACCTTGTCCAGCACATGCGGTCGCCCCTGGGAGATCTTATTAACCGTTTCACAGACAATACCGGCCTCGGCAAACTTCTCTGCAGTACCACGGGTTGCCACCAGGGTATATCCCAACTCGCTGAGCTTCCCGGCAACCGGTATTGCCGCTGCCTTATCGGCATGGCGGACGGAAATAAAAACCGTTCCACTCATGGGCAAATGCTGGCCCGCTGCCTGCTGCGACTTGGCCATAGCCAGCCCCAGGGAATCATCGATCCCCATGACTTCACCGGTGGACTTCATCTCAGGCCCGAGCAGGGTATCCACATTCTCAAAACGATCAAAAGGGAAAACCGCCTCTTTAACCGCCCAATGATTCACCGAAACCTCTTTAGTTAACCCGAGTTCCTCCAGGCTGACGCCCATCATGACCTTGGTTGCAATCTTGGCCAGGGCCACTCCTGTCGCTTTGGAAACAAAGGGCACGGTTCGGGAAGCCCGCGGATTCACCTCCAGGATATACAGATCTTCGCCCTTGACGGCGTACTGCACGTTCATGAGGCCGATCACGCCGAGTTCCCCGGCCATTGCCCTGGTCGCCTGGCTGATCTCCAGGGTCATGGCCGGGGTCAGGGTATGGGGCGGCAGGACACAGGCCGAATCACCGGAATGAATTCCGGCTTCTTCAATATGTTCCATGATGCCGCCGATAACGGTCATGGAGCCGTCGGAAACCGCGTCCACATCCACTTCAATAGCATCCTTTAAAAACCGATCAAGCAAAACCGGATGCTCACTGTCCGTCATACCGGGGATGGCCATGAAATCCCTGATGCCCTTCTCATTGTAGACAATCCGCATATCCCGACCACCCAGCACATAAGAAGGCCGCATAACCACCGGATAGCCGATACTCTCAGCTGCGGCAAGGGCCTCTTCAAGGGTGCGAGCGGTGTCATTTTCCGGCTGGCGCAGGCCAAGCTTCTGGAGAAACTGCTGAAACCGTTTTCGGTCCTCGGCCCGGTCGATGGCATCGGGCGGCGTACCGATAATGGTCACGCCAGCCTGATCAAGAGGAACCGCAAGATTAAGCGGGGTCTGACCACCGAACTGAACAATCACTCCGTCCGGCTTCTCCCGTTCGATAATATTTAAGACATCTTCCCTGGTCAGGGGCTCGAAATAGAGCTTATCGGAAGTATCGTAGTCGGTAGACACCGTCTCCGGATTCGAGTTGACCATAATCGACTCAACCCCAATCTCCGCAAGGGCAAAGGAGGCATGCACACAGCAATAGTCAAACTCGATGCCCTGACCGATCCGATTGGGACCGCCGCCGAGAATCATGATCTTTTTGCGATCACTGATCCGGGCCTCATCTTCCTGCTCATAGGTAGAGTAATAGTACGGGGTATAGGATTCAAATTCAGCCGCACAGGTATCCACCAGCTTGTAGGCCGGAATCAAATCTTTTTCCTTGCGCAGGCGCCGGATATCATCCTCTGAGGTTCCGGTCAAAAAAGCCAGCTGGGCATCGGAAAAACCGAACTGCTTAATCTGGTAGAGGAAATCCCGATCAAGGCCGACAAACCCCCGCCGCTTGATCTCTGCACCCATGTCTGTGATCTGATTGAAGTTATGCAGAAACCAGGGGTCGATAAAGCTGAGTTCATAAATCCGTTCAATGGTCATCCCGCGACGCAGGGCCTCGAAAAGATAGCTGACCCGCTTGGAATTGGGTTTGGACAGGCCAAGCTCCAGATCGTCCTGGTGCAGCCCGCTCATATCATCTTTACCGTCGAAACCGAAACCGGCCCGGCCGATCTCAAGCGAACGCATGCCCTTTTGAAAGGCCTCTTTAAAGGTTCGGCCGATGGCCATGGTCTCCCCAACCGACTTCATGGCCGTGGTCAGGAAATCATCGGCCTCGGGGAATTTTTCAAAGGTCCAGCGCGGGATCTTAATCACGCAGTAATCAATGGTGGGTTCAAAGGCGGCATAGGTTTCCCGAGTGATATCATTTTTAAGCTCATCCAGGGTGTAGCCTACGGCAAGCTTGGCAGCGATCTTGGCAATAGGAAAGCCGGTGGCCTTGGAGGCCAGAGCCGAAGAACGCGACACCCGTGGGTTCATCTCGATGATCATCATCTCCCCGTCTTCGGGATTGACGGCAAACTGGACATTGGAACCACCGGTTTCCACTCCGATTTCCCGGATGATGGCAACGGCGGCGTCACGCATGACCTGATATTCACGGTCACTCAAGGTCTGCTGGGGAGCAACGGTAATGGAATCACCGGTATGGACGCCCATGGCATCGATATTTTCAATCGAACAGATAATGACCACGTTATCGTTTCTGTCCCGCATGACCTCAAGCTCGTACTCTTTCCAGCCCAACAGCGAGCGTTCAATCATAACCTCGGTGGTCATCGACAGGTCAAGACCGGCTGTCGCCATCTCCCGCAACTCTTTACGGTTGTAGGCCACCCCGCCGCCGGTTCCGCCAAGTGTAAAACTGGGCCGGACAATAACGGGAAAACCAATGTCATCGCCTGCCGCCATGGCATCTTCAATGGCATGCACGATGAAGGACTCGGGCACTTTCAAGCCGATCTTGTGCATGGCATCCCGGAACTCTTCCCTGCCCTCGGCCTTCTGGATGACCTTGATATCAGCGGCCAGCATCTCGACATTGAATTTTTCCAGCACACCCATCTCCGCCACCTTGATGGCGATATTCAGTCCGGTCTGACCGCCAAGGGTGGGCAACAGAGCATCGGGACGCTCGCGCTCAATCACCTTGGCCACGCATTCCGGAGTAAGGGGCTCGATATAAGTTCGATCGGCCAGGCCGGGATCGGTCATGATGGTGGCCGGGTTGGAATTAATCAGCACCACCTCATAACCTTCTTCCTTGAGGGCCTTGACGGCCTGGGCACCGGAATAATCAAATTCGCAGGCCTGGCTTATGATGATCGGCCCGGAGCCGATGATGAGGATCTTTTTAATATCTGTTCGTTTAGGCATAAGAGTACAGGTATCAGGTATCAGGTTTCAGGTGTCAGCTTTCTCAGGGTCTTTGAAGTTCAAAATACAAAATTCAGCTCTGCTGTGCCATCAGGTCTGTAAAACGGTCAAAGAGATACTCGGCATCATGGGGGCCGGGTGCATGTTCCGGATGGTACTGGACCGAGAAGGCCGGATATTTTGTGTGCCGCATCCCCTCAAGGCTGCCGTCGTTCAAATTGATATGGGTCACTTCGACCTCAGCGGGCAGGCTATCGGGATCGACACAGAAGCCATGGTTCTGGGAAGAAATTTCAACCCGGCCGGTGGTCAGATCTTTAACCGGCTGATTGGTGCCGCGGTGACCGAATTTCAGTTTATAGGTGGAACCGCCATAGGCAAGGCCGAGCATCTGGTGACCAAGGCAGATGCCGAAAATCGGCTTTTTACCCAGAATTTCACGGATATTTTCAATCACCCCTTCAACTCCGGCCGGATCACCGGGACCGTTGGAGAGAAAAACGCCGTCCGGCTCCAGGGCCAGCACTTCAGCAGCGGTTGTGGTCGCCGGGACCACGACAACGCTGCAGCCCCGGGCAGTCAGCAGGCGGAGCTGATTGTATTTTATCCCGAAATCAAAGGCCACCACCTTGTATTTCTTTTCCTCTGCAGCCGGAAACACTGTCCCGGGGACAAGCTGTTCATCCTGCCAGCCATAGGGGGTCTGACAGCTCACCCGGGCAACCATGTCGCGTCCGACCAGACCGGGCCACTCTTTCGCCCTTCTAATCAGCGATTCCGGATCATGGTCCTCGGTGGAAATAATCGCCTTCATGACGCCGCTGTTGCGGATTATACGGGTTAACATCCGGGTATCAACACCCTCAATGCCCAGGATCCCGTATTTCTGTAAGAAATCGGCCAGCGTGGCAGTAGAGCGATAGTTGCTGGGCATATCCTGATATTCACGCATCAGGAAAGCACGGGGATGTACTCCGGCGGATTCCATGTCTTCATCGTTGACCCCGTAATTACCGATAAGCGGATAGGTCATGGTCACCAGCTGCCCTGTATACGAAGGGTCGGTCAGCACCTCCTGGTATCCGCTCATACTGGTATTGAATACAATCTCGCCCACGGCTTCACCGCCATCGGTAAAACAGCGGCCGGTCAGTACCGTGCCGTCTTCAAGCCCGATCATTGCTTTCATATATATTCAACTCTGCTGTTTATATTATTTTTCTCAACATCCGGCGGATTGCATGTTAAGCAGTCCGCGCACCATTTCCGCCTGCTGCGCGACGGCTTTGCATTGCAGTGCACTCAAATCCTCTGCCGCCCGGCAAACCTGCTCATACAGCTCCCGGTTGCCCAGATGCGTACTCAGCACTCCCGCCAGCGCCCCGGCATCGGCCACCTGGAACCCGGCCCCGGTGGGGACAACAAGCTCAACCGCATCACAAAAATCTTCCATGTGCGGTCCGAAATAGACCGGCAGTCCCCAGCGCACGATTTCCATAATGTTATGCCCGCCCTGCCCCACCAGACTGCCGCCGCAAAAATTGAAATCACCGGTTGCATACAGGTCGGCAAGCTCACCCATGGTGTCAACCAGAATGATGTCTGCCATGCATTTACCATCCGCACAATCACTGAGCAGGGTTGTCTCCAACGGGAAATGCGCAAAAAAAGATTTCAGGGCCGGTATCCGCTCCAGGTGACGGGGGGCGATTATCCAGACCAGCTGTTTCCCGCACTCCCGGCCTAACCGCTCATAGACCGGAACCAGCAGTTCTTCTTCGCCGGTCCTGGTCGAACCGCAGATAAACACGGTTGCATCTTCAAGGCCAAGCCTCTGCCGGTAACGGCTGCGCATCTGTGCCCGGTCAACAGCTGCATGGGTATACTTGCTGTTACCGCTCACCCGGATACATTCTTTAGCCACACCAAGGGCCGCAAAACGATCACGATCCTCGGGGCCGATCACGGCAACAGTGGAAAAACCGGCCAGCAGCTGCTGCATTAACCCTTTAATCCGCAGGTAGCGACCAAAAGAACGCTCGGACATCCGGCCGTTGACCAGGGACATTTTCACCCCGGCCCGGTGTATTTCCATCAGTAATGCGGGCCAGAGTTCCGTTTCCACACAGATAAACAGATCGGGTCGAATACAGCGCAACGCCCGACGAACCACAAAAGGTACGTCAAAGGGCGCCAGCAGGCAGGTCGCGCGTTTTGAGAGTTTTTGCTCTGCAACCCGGTGTCCCTGTTCGGTTGTCACCGTTAAAAAAAATGCTGCTCACCCTGCCCTTCCAGCTCACCAATGAGGTTGACTGCCGCCTGCACTTCACCGACAGAGGCGGCATGGAGCCAGATTCTCTTTTCCTCGGCAGAATAGGCCCGGGCAAAATTTTGATACCGGCCCATACGTTCAGTCAGGCCATAGGCAAACCGTGGCCCAAGCACATGAACCAGCGACGCCAGAGGGCGGAAAAGGACAAAAATTACTGTGCCAACAATGGCGTAGAACCGATACAGCACCTTGTGTTTTACCCTCTTCTTCCCTTGAGAAATGACCTCTCCGCACTCCCCGAAGGATCGGCCGACGATAGCGCACATAAATTGACTATTTAACCAAGATTATCCAGCAGAGTCAATAACGTTCGGAGCAAAATCAGGGAAAAGCTGTTATAGTTTTTCTTGACAACCCGGCTGACGCCTTGTAAGCAACCGAGATTATCTGTAAACATCTTAAAGAAAAAAATCTTAACGAAAAAAGAGACGAAGACCTGTTTGCTCTCAGCTTTTTTTCATTTCCACCGACATGAGTTCTTATCAGCCATCACCAACAAAGGAATAAACAATGAACGACGGACTGTATGCAAAGATCCACACAAACAAGGGCGATATTCTGGTTGAGCTCTATCACGATAAAACCCCATTGACGGTGACCAACTTCGTCAGCCTTGCCGAGGGCACCATGTACCTCGGCGGTGCCGGGAGACCTACCGGAACCCCGTTTTACGACGGGCTCAAATTTCACCGGGTCATCAATGATTTCATGGTCCAGGGCGGCTGCCCGCTGGGCACCGGTACCGGCGGACCGGGTTATAATTTTGCCGACGAGTGCATAGCGGAATTACGCTTTGACAAACCCGGCCTGCTGGCCATGGCCAATGCCGGCCCCGGCACCAACGGCAGCCAGTTCTTCATCACCCATGTGCCCACCCCCCATCTCAACGGCAAGCACACCATCTTCGGCCAGGTCGCCGAGGGAATGGATGTGGTCAACAGCATTGTCGGCGATGACATCATTGAGCGGGTGGAAATCATCCGGGTCGGAAGCTCGGCCGAGAATTTCAAAACCGGCCAACCCGCCTTTGATGAGGCGGAACAGGCTATTGATGGCAATAAAAAAAAAGCTGAAGAGGCCGAGCGCAACAAAATCAAAGAACAGATAAAAGAAAAATGGCCGGAGGCCAGGGTCACCGAAAGCGGCATGTACTTTGTCGTCACCGAGGAGGGCGAAGGCGACAAGCCAAAGGCCGGGGACAGCATCAGCGCCCATTACAGCGGGCGGCTCTTTGCCAATGATAAAAAATTCGATTCCTCCTACGACCGTGGCGAACCCATTCAATTCGAGGTCGGGGTCGGCCGGGTTATCCCCGGCTGGGACGAGGCCCTGATCGATATGAAACGGGGAGAAAAACGGACCCTGATAATTCCTCCGAATCTGGCCTATGGTGAGCAGGGCGCGGGCGGCGTAATTCCGCCCCATGCCTGGCTGATCTTTGATGTCGAGCTGGTTGATTTTTAATTTGGCACTGTCATTTTTTACGTAGCCCAGCCCTCTGGGCGAAAAAAACTGCAGGGATCGCCCCCCTCCCAATCGTCCACGGGGGGGACTCCTACGAGATGTAAAAGCTTAAAATGCGGAACCTGGAACCTTTCATATATCACCACTAGAGAGATGCAATGACCAGACTGACGACAACGATTTCCTTGTTCCTATTCCTGACGGCAGGCTTCTGCTGCATGAGCCAGCCTCTGCATGCACAAGAACAAAAGTCGCCTGACGGGCTGTATGCAAAGATACAGACAACCAGAGGCGACATCCTGCTCAAGCTCTATTACGATGAAACCCCGCTTACAGTGATCAACTTCGTCAGTCTTGCCGAGGGTACCATGTTCCCCGACAAAACAGATGGCGCGGCCGGTAAACCTTTTTATGACGGCCTCAAGTTCCACCGGGTCATTGCCAACTTTATGATTCAGGGCGGATGCCCGCTGGGCAACGGGACCGGCGGCCCGGGCTACACCTTTGCCGACGAAATCCGGCCCGAGCTGCGCTTTGACCGGCCCGGCCTGCTGGCCATGGCCAATGCCGGTCCCAACACCAACGGCAGCCAGTTTTTCATCACCCATTGCCCGACCCCTCATTTAAACGGTAAGCACACCATTTTCGGACGGGTCATTTCCGGCCAGGACGTCGTCAATACAATCAAAAAAACGATATTATAAAGCATATCGAGATCATTCGGGTGGGTGAGAAAGCAAAGGCATTCAAAACAGGACGGGCCGCCTTTGACCGTGCTGTTCAAGACAATAAAAAGGATCAAAAAAATGCCGACAGCGAAGAGATGGCCGACACCATTAAAAAGATCAAGAAAAAATGGCCCAAGGCCCGCTTCACCAATTCCGGCATGTACTTTATCGTCACCCGTGAAGGCGAAGGAGATACCCCCAACGCGGGCAATACCGTCAGCGCCCATTACACCGGCAGACTGCTGAGTAACGGCCGAAAATTCGATTCATCCTATGATCGTGGCGAACCCATTAAGTTTAAGGTCGGCGTCGGCCAGGTCATTCGCGGCTGGGATGAAGCACTCATCCACATGAAGCGGGGCGAGAAACGCACCCTGATCATCCCGCCCAAACTGGCCTACGGAGAACGCGGCAGCGGCCCCATTCCGCCCAACTCCTGGCTGGTCTTTGACGTAGAGCTGGTTGATTTTTAAAGTTTTCCAGACGAAGCCCACACTGGACAAGGTAAGGGTTCGTTCAAAAATAACTTCGTAGAGATGAGGTGTAATATGGACATTTAGAGAAGTGATCTGATTGCATGCAACCGCAGGCGTAGCAGGGCTACGTCGAGGATTGCATAATTGAAGATCGCTTTTCTAAATGTTCAGAGTGCGCCTC
>JAJRQC010000127.1 GCA_024280455.1 Deltaproteobacteria bacterium
GCTCAGAAATAACTTCGTAGAGATGAGGTGTAATGTGGACATTTAGAGAAGTGATCTGATTGCATGCAACCGCAGGCGTAGCAGGGCTACGTCGAGGATTGTATAATTGAAGATCGCTTTTCTAAATGTTCAGAGTGCGCCTCAGAATGCGAAATTATTTCTGAGCGCACCCTAAGTAAGGAATTGACAATAACGAGTTTCTCGTCATCCCCGAAGGTAGTCATCGGGGATCCAGTGGGCCGGAAACATTCTGGATCCCCGCCAAAAGCACGCGGGGATGACGGAAAATGAAAATGTGACAAAGTAGAACTATGTGAAGCTGTACTGTTCATTTTGTTATCTGATTACCCACAATCTTCAGCCTGATACAAACAATATCATAGCTGAACATCACTGGACGTTATGAACTCTATGATTCTTCGATCAATTCATTGAGCCTGCAAACCCGCCGAACAAGCTATGGTATCCCTGATTTATGGAAAGCTGAGATTTGTACGTAATCAGATTTATTTATACAACAGAAACAAAGGACCGGGGAGAGCTTTCCGCCCCTCGCCGCCATCATAGGAGCCAAGCAACCCTACCCCCGAATAGGATGAGTAGGCACGAATCATAATATAGTAGGTTCCAAGTTCAGGGGATTCAATACGACACACCTCATCACTTCCCTCTGTATATGGTAGACAATCAAAATTAAATGCACTCGGGACCGAGCCATGCTGAACATAGAGGTCGGCATCACCACTGCCGCCGAAAATCCGGATACTCAGATTATCCGCGCCACGGGGAACAAAGAGAGAATAATAACGGTTCACCAGATCGGCCCCGGCCAGGTCCTTCACGGCAACACCATTAGTCAGCACGGTCATGGTCGGGCTGTTGCTGGTGTTTACATCAACATAGGACGCCAGAAGGGTAAGCCCGGAGTACTCGACATTGCCATAAATCAGGACATAGTATATTCCGGCATCCGGATTAACAAAAGTGCATGTTCCCTCGTTATCCGGTGCAGTTGCCGCGCAGTCGTACAAAGAGACGGTCGGTCGGTCGGCGACTCTGACATACAGATCGGCATCACCGGAGCCGCCGGTGAGCTGAAATTTCAGATCGGAAGTACCGGCAGGAACACGGAGCGCAAACAGCATCTCCCCATCCTGTATATCTGAAAGACCGCTGATAACGGCCCCGTTTGCAAGCTGAGTGATTTCATCTATACTTTTAAGTGAATTGTCGTGCTGTACCCTCGGGATTATCAGTCCATTTCTGAAATCAATGATGGGATCACCGTTCTCTATCAATGCATTGATAGCGGCATTCCGATCCAGAAATGGATTTTTTTCAAAAAATGTGGCCACTACACCGGCAACATAGGGTGTGGATGCAGAAGTTCCGCCGAAACAAGTCATCATCCCGCCCCCTGCCTGTGCGGTTGTCGCACAGTGAGATGGAGCAAGGATATCGAGAAAATCGGCACTGTTGGAATAACAGGTGACCTGGTCGGCCCGGGTTGAGCTATCCGTGCACATACTGAAGCCCGCATACCCCAGGTCGGCATCGTAAACAGCCCCGACACTGACCACATCGGGATGGCAGGCCGGATCGGACAGGCCGTTACTGTCGGCCTCATTGCCGGAGGCGGCAACCACAACCAGGCCGGCACTTCTGGCTGCAACCAGGGCATCGGCTATAATTGAACCGGTACAGGGACTGGAGTAGGTGCTGCTGGTTCCAAGACTCATGGAGAGAACCTTGATACCGTAGGCGTCACGGTTGGTTATGACCCAGTCAATCGCACCAATGATATCCCCATCCAGCCAGGACTGTCCACAGCTTGCAGCCCTCTGAATTTTCAGAAAGACAAAGTCGGCATCAGGCGCGGTCCCGGTTATGCCGCCGCCGTTTCCCACCGCAACCCCGGCCACGGCAGTTCCATGACTCTGACTGACACAGTCAATGGTTGGATCCTTGTCGTAATCGGCAAAATCATAGCCGGCTGTAATCCTGCGGTTGGGAAATCGGGTAAAACCACCGAAGGCGGCGTGAGCATGATCAATGCCGTCATCAATAATTGCAATGGTAACCCCCTTTCCGGTCCAGCCTGCTAAGTGGGCAAGCGCAGTACCCGTGAGAGCAAAAGCCTCAACATCCTTTTTATACAGGATCGGCATTTCCTCGATAAAACGTACATCCTGTGTTGCAATCAAGCCTCGTATCCCTTCTATATCTGCTTCAACTGAAAATCCGTACAGGGACCTGTAGCGGGTGAGCACCTTAAAAGAGGTCTCATCAAAACCGGTCATCACGCTCAACACTTTTCCCTGAACCCGTTTGATATCTGCTGCCAGGGCCTTATTGCCGCTCTTGGTCGAAAAGGACCGGCCAAGATCAACCGAGGCTCCTCGTGCACCCAGCCTGACAACAAGCCGATACGTTCTTTGCTTTGCCTTAAACCGACCCGGCAGGTTGTCCTGTTCAAGCTTAGACCTCAGTGCAGGACTTATTTTTTCAATACCATTGAGCCCGGCAAGGTCAACGAAGTCTGCTGCCCAGGATGCATGCACCAATGGGAGGAAGAAAAAGACAGCAACAGGGAGTAGACGACGCAGCATGTTTAAGTCCTTAAAAAAGATGTTATTGCTCAAGAAGAAGAGGCATAATCAAGGGAGCTATATTAAATTCAACCATTTCAAAGGCACCGATGTCAAAGGCCTTTCTCTGAGGCCGGGCAAGTCCACGCTGATCGGTGGTGATGCCCGTCACCTCATTCCCGGCATCAATTGCCGGACTTCCCGGATTGAGGGCATGGGTCCGGGTGGGGCCGCCGTTATCACCAAGCGGCGCCAGACGCGGATCAATGTTTTTAAGATCCGCGGCCGTTAACCCGCAGCTGTTATCGCTGTCAAGATTATGCCCCTCTGAAACAAGACCATTTGCGGACCGGCAGTTGCCGCCAGTGTTGGCGGCGAGCAGCGTGTTGACCATGGAAACGGTGCCGTCATTGTCGATTCCACCGCCGCTGTTTGCAGAATTTTGGGCAACGGTACAGAAAACGAGTTGAAGCCGGTTCCTGTTTCGAACCGCGCCACCATAAGGAGCGCTCCCTCCTGCAGCCGAATTTCCACTCAGGGTCGTATTAATCAGCGCCGCTGTTCCCTCGTTCATAAGCCCACCGCCGCCCCGGCTGGAATTTCCGCTCAGGGTACTTTTTCGGATCTGCAGGGTCGCCTGAGCACCATTAAAGATTCCCCCTCCGGCATGGGCGAAATTGCCCTGTATCGTACTTCCGGCCATGGAGCAGGTCCCCTGATTCAACAGACCGCCCCCGCCATCACTATCCGTCCATCCCTGGACTGTGTTGCCGGAGAGTGCAACCGTATTAAGAACCAGTGAACCTTGATTTCGTATACCGCCACCCCCTTTTTTTTCAGAAACCAACCCGGCAGGCAGACGGCCGTTGATAATGGAAACTCCGGACAAAGAAACGGTTGTATTTGCTCCCCGGATATCAAAGACCCGGTCCAGGCCGTCGGCGTCAATAAAGGTCTTGCCCATCCCGGAACCGATGATCTGCAGAGAATCAGTAATATCCAGGTCTCCGGTGGCGGCGTTATTTTCACCACGACCTGCAAGCGTCAGCCGGAAGGTGCCCGAACCAAGCACAATAATATCCTCACCCGGCAGTCCATTGGTCTCCTCAATGGCCCCCCTCAGCGTGCAGAAAGGAATAACAAAGGGCGGGCTGACAAAAATATAAGCAACACAGAGACCGTTACCGGGCTCAAGGTCGTTGACATCATAGCGTGAATTGACTCTAAAAGTTGCCCCTGCGGCAGCACCGGCTAAAAACATGACCGACAGAATACAGGAGAAAAGCAGGATATGTGCGATTCTGTTTTTTCTGCATTGATTCATCATTTGAGCAAGAGGTGCATCATCGGCGCAACTGCAACATCGTTCTGCAATTTTCCACCCCGGTTCCGACCACTGCGCCACTGTATTTTCAGTTCAGAAAAAAACAGTCCAAAAAGTAAAAATATAAAAAATCTGCTCATAGAGATCCGGATTCGTCTGTTTTTATAGGGCGAGAGCGAAAAAACGCCGGGTTGTGAATGCTTCTTTTGTATATTGGAAGCCATAACAGGGGTAAAAGTCCAGCGAAAAAACAATTGGTTGACTATGGGGAAGTGCCGGGGGCCAGATACCCGGCAGAGTTTTCTACAACAATTAAAAGATGTTTACAATATCAGCGGCAAGAGTTTCCGGGAGCAAAAAAAAAGATTCCGCAACCGGATCGTTCTCATTAACCTGAAGGGCATCAGGGGATTGGCTCTGCAGCCGCAGCCTGATTCTTAATTCTCGACCATGAGTACCTTTGCTCCCCGAACATCGCCGATCTTGAGGTCATGCAATGCCCGGTTGGCCTCAGCCAGAGGATAGCACTCCACCTGGGGTTTGATGTTTATTTCAGCGGCAAGTTTAAGAAATTCTCGCACATCCAAGCGGCAGACATTGGCCACTGACTTGATCTCCTTTTCCATCCACAGGTGACGACCATAGTCCAGACCAAGCAGCTGGTCCTGGTCCCGGGATTCTTTGCGAATGGCATTGATCACCAGTCGGCCGCCGGGCTGCAGGAACTCCAGCGCATCAACCACCGGCTTCCAGGCCGGGGTGGTATCAATAACCGCATGGGGCTGTTCGGGCGGTTCTTGATCGCTGGTCCCGGCCCAGGCTGCCCCGAGTTCCCGGGCCAACTCCTGCTGGCGCGCACTGCGGGCAAAGACAAAGACCGGACTCTCCGGATAGCGGTGTCGAACCATCTGCAGGACCAGGTGTCCGGAACCGCCGACACCGGTCAGGCCTAAAATCTCACCGTTCTTCAATCCGCTCAATTGCAGAGAGCGATAGCCGATAGCTCCGGCACAGAGCAGGGGCGCGGCCTGGATATCGGAAAGTGAGTCGGGTATTGGATGGGCAAAATGCTCACTGACCACCATGTACTCGGCATAGCCGCCGTCCGCATCGCGACCGGTCCCCTGAAACTGCGGGCAGAGATTTTCCAGACCATCCAGGCAGAATGCACATCGGCCGCAGGCCGAGTAAATCCAGGCCACTCCCACCCGGTCTCCGAGTTGAAAACGACAGACATCCTCTCCGATTGCTGCAACCCTTCCCACGACCTGATGCCCGGGGATCACGGGAAGGACAGGCGGCGGCGTACGCCCTTCGATTTCATCAAGCTCGGTATGGCAGACACCGCAGGCAATGACCTGGAGCAGCAGTTCTCCACTGCCCGCAGTCGGTGTTTCCCGCTCACAAAAATCAAGCGGGTCCGGCTTGACGGACAGATCACAGCATTGATGCAGGAGTTGGGCTTTCATTGCTTCAGGATTCTAAGTTTTGAGTTCTGAATTTTAAATTTCCGTCTGGCGACACCGATAAAAATAACAACTATTCAGGTAGCAGCAAAACACCTGCGTAACCTGAGCCTGTAACTGTTCTGGAGTGCCTTAGATTCCGTAAGGTGCTCCTGAATAGTTACGAAATAACAAACAAAAACGGCAACCTGCCGGAAAGACAGGTTGCCGAAAAAACAGTATGAAAATGGAGTGAAGCGTTACTGAATCGGCGCAGCCTGCAACTGTTCCTGAAGATCGGCAAGTTCCTTGTTCTTGGCCGCAAGCTCTTTAATCAATCCACGATTTTCTTCCTGGATCTCCTGCAACTCATCCTGCTGATCGGCAATCTTATTGAGCAGAACATCCATGTTGATCTTCACCCGGTCAAGGGTCCGACTTATCTCTTCAATGACCGCATTTTTCTCTTCAATAATCTTTTCCAAACCGATTATTTGAGCCTCAGCGGTCTCAAGTTTGCGGATTGTTGCAGCCTGTATCTGCTGCATTTTCTCCGCCTGTTTGACGGCTTCGGCAAGTTCCTGATTCGCGGCCTCCGCCGCAGCCAGCTTCTCCTGCAACTGGGCCACCTCCTGCCCGGTCTTGACAGTGGTTTCCTTAAGTTGCTGCTTACCGACCTTGACTTGGGACAACTGTGCATTTTTTGCCTTCAACGCCTCCTGCAGGGCAGTTACTTTCTTTTCCAACTCGGCAATCCGCTCTTTTGCAAAGCTTCGCACCCGATTCAACTGCTCTTTCTTCTCATTGAGTTCATCCTGCAGAGCAATCAGCTCTTTCTTCTGCTGCATACCGGCATTCCCCTGTTTTCCGGCAAGCTGCTCATCTTTCTTTTTCAGCTCTTTCTGCAAAGCAGTCAGTTTTTTCTTCAAAGCGGTCAATTTTTTCTGCAGATCGCCCACATACTGAATAGTCGAACTCTTGGACTTGATCGCAAGCCGCTCCTTTTCACCAAGGAGTTTCTGCACGGTTGCGTCCCGTTCCGATAATCGGGCTTCCAGCCCCTTATTTGCCTTGCGCAGGGTCACCAGCTCCTTTCTCGCCTTGGCCAGCTGCTCCCCCTTTACCTGCAGTTTTTTTTGGGCCTCAGCCGTCTTGGTCAGCACCTCGTCATGGGCCTGACTGGTGTAAGCTTCCACACTTGCAAGTTTTTCTTCAACCTGTGCAAGCTCACGCCGCAGCAGCTTGGAATTTTTATTGCCCACTTGCCCCCAGAGGGAACCGAGGACTAACAGACCTGCCAGCACGGCGATGATGAGGTTTTTCTTGTCCATTGTACGTAACTCCCAAATAAAATAAACTCGTAAAAAGCCTCTGCACTTGCAGGGCAATACTCTACGTCAATACGTTACAACGCTAACACCGTCGGTGGCGTGACTTTATGGAATCACGCCCGTTCTTACACTGCGACACCGACAAATAACCCATAAATCTATTCCGTCACCTTTTGTAACTTCAAATCACTACGTTCCTGCCCTTGATCAAAAACTGATTTTTCCGGGAGGACGGCAGGTTCCGTGATTGAGCCGTTGACGGTAACAGGGGCGGAAAGCAGAGAAGGATCAATGGCATTAATCTCTTTATCTATCCGCTTGAGATTCCGCTGGACCTTGCTTATCAGATCGGACTGTGGGTACTTGATCAAAATATCCTGCAACAGCTTCCTGGAGGAAAGAAGTAATTTTTTCCGACTTTCCAGGTCACTGGTTCGGTTGGAACGGACAAAAAGTTCCGCCGCCCGTTTACGATCTTCCTGAGCGGCTAGACTTGCGGCCTCGTCAATCCGGGCTCTGGCCCGATCACCATACGAGCTGTCCAGCAGCTTGCTGAAGGCCTCTATCGCCTGATCATATTCCTTACGTTCAAGAAAGGTCATGCCCTTATTCCAGTCTTCCTGCAGCTGCTGCTCCAGGGCAAGCAGTCTTGTTTCCCTGGTTATGGCCTCCGTTGTTGCCAATTCCGTGGATTTGGCCGCCAGTTCCTGCTGTTTTTCCAGGGGAAGAATCGTTCGCGGCACCCGTTCCAGGAGAAGTAGAGCTTCCTGAAACTTTTCCTCAGCCGCAAGTTCATCCACCTGCTGCAACAGGTTCTGATACCATTGCTCGGCGCTCTCCCGGCTGACGGTGACCAGATGATCTGCACTGGAGGCCACCAGCGAATAGGGATAGGTATCGATAAAGGCCTCAGCCTTCCGGACCACGGTAAAACCATCCCGGTCAGGATTATAAGCCAGATAGCTGCGCAACAATTCAGAATAGGCCTTAACTTCTTCGCTCTGCTCATCAGCAACATTCAATACGGAAAGCTGCTGTTTGGCCCAGTTGTTCTTCTCGCTCAACTCTTTATAAACCCGGACAAGTTCATTGTACTGACTTCTTGCCGAATCATAGGTTCCCAAGGCGAAATCCAGGTCACCAATAAGCTGCATCAGTTGAAACTCCCAGAGGGCCTGATCATTTTGACGAATCCGGGCAAGCAGGTCCTGAAACACCTTGCGGCCGTCGGATTCATGCCCGGTCTTCATCAGGGCCTTGCCATAGGCCAGGGACACCTCGTAGGGCGGATCCTGGAAGGTCTCCCCAAGAAGATCTTCATACTCCTGGATGGTTTTCTCATAGTCGCCGGCTGCATACGCATCGCTGATCGCCTGGGCTTTCCGCCCGCTCAACACTTCTCCAGTCGACTGCCCGGGGACCACGGCCTGCTCACCTGCCGCAGACGCATTGCAGTCGCTCTCCAGAAACTGAAAGTCCTGTTTTTCAAGGTTGAGCAGCGTTTCTCCCTTGAGCAGGTCGGCGGTCGTTACCGAGTCCCTCTGCAGGAGCTGCCGGTGGAGGTCGTTATACTGTTCCAGAATAACCTGCATCTGCTGTCGGCAACTGTCTGCAGCATCCGACTGCTCTCCGGAACCCGGAACCCAGCCTTCCTCAACCTGCTTCTTCCAGGCTGCCAGTTTCTGCTCATAGGAAAAAATCCGCTCATTGATATGGGTCAATACCGGCAACATCAGATCATCATCCGCCAACACCTGTTGACGGTGAGAGGGGGGTTCAGGAGTCTGGCCTGCCGGGAGGGGTTCTTCAACAACCGGTCGTTCATAACCGGGTTGCTGCATGGCGACTTCACGCTGGGCCTTACCCTGGTAGGGCGGGATCATCTGCTTGTCCGCCACACAGCCGCCGGAGAACACAGTTATCCCCAACAGGGCTGGAACGTAGAGAATACGGAACAATTTCGGAATTAAACACCTATACATGGTCACAGATCCTGACGGGGATGACAGAGTTTTACGGCAATGCTCCGAATTATAATGGACTCGTAAGAAGGCAAAAACGCCACTTGCACTCTACGGAAATACAAGAAGTTACGATCTTTCCGCCGTCGGTGGCGAGGATTTTCACGACACCGACAATTATGATTACGGCTTAAATAAAAGAAGTATTTGACAAAGTATCAGATTCCATACGAAGCGACAATTGGTTTTTTGTTAAAATTTCAGAAAAATCGCCGCCGTTGCCGGAGTGATCAACAGCTCTTCCTGCACAGATGATTTTATCGGTGAGGCCTGTCTTCACCCCCCCCGGTCACTCTACCGGTGCGGCGGAGCTGTTTTTCCAGAAGGGCTGGAACATCCTGGCCGGTTCAAACCGACCTCCCGCACCAACCGGACCATAACTCAGAATAACCGGACGATCTGGTGCAATCCTGGTCTGCAATCCTCCCCGGCCCTGAAGTACCGCCCCGCCCCGATCAGGATCCGCCGGCACAAACAGCTGACCGGTATCCGGATAGCGCAGGCCAAGACCGTTAAAAGTCAGATCAACCGGATCAAAACGCTCTGCCGCCTGTTCTTTTTCAAGCAATGCCTGCGCCATATCGCTCCAGATGGGCAGTCCGCCGGAAGAACCGGTTATATGGGTGGTTCCGCTGATCATGGGATTATTTTTGTCATACCCCACATAGGCTCCAACGGAATATCCGTTATCCGGAACCACAAAGGCATCGCCATCAGCAGCCGGAACCGGTACAAAACCAATAAAAGAAGAATTCCGATACCGATTGGCGGTTCCGGTTTTACCCATGAGCGGAATGGGCAGATTCAGGGTCTCGAGCTCCTGCTGAACCTCGGGGTCTTCACTGTGGAGACGGACATGATCCTTTGCATAGGTGCCGGTACCGTAACTGACCACATTCTGCAGGATATTTGTCACCGCTGAAGAAGTTTTCTCATCAACGACCCTGACCGCGGCCGGTCTGCGGGCATATAAAACCCTGCCTTCCGGGGTTTCAATCCTGTCTATTATTGCCAGACCATCCTGGTGCCCTTCCCGTTCCTGACGAATGACTCCATTATCCGGATCAGGGAGGCCGACATCAAAACGCCGACCGGTGACAAGTGTTTCGTACATGCGCACGGATTCAGCCAGGGATACGACGTTTGAACCGAGCGGAAATGAAAGCACCGGTTCAAGCCTGCTCTCGATACCGCAGGCTTTGCCAAGTCGTACCAGATACTGCAGACCGACCATAACCCGATAATCCCGGATAGCCGACAGCACTTCCATGGAATAGGGGTCTATCGCCAACAGTTTTATCCGTTCACGCTCCATCTGAGCCTGGACCTGATCATAGGTGCAGGCGCAGACAGCGCCCTCAAGCTGAACCGAATCCCAGAACCGGGCAGCCTGTTCCTCGTCCATGCCCCGCAGCCGCTCGAGAATTACGGCTTCGGAAACCGGCAGCCAGTCCTCGGGCAATTCTTCCTGCACTGTAAGAATCAGATCACCCTGGTCGTTTTCAACAAAAGCCCCCCCGGGCCGAACCGGCGGCGGACGCTCATTAAAAAAAGAAAAGAATGAATCCTCCTCTTCAAGCAGCCCTTTAAAATACTCCTGCTGACTGCGTAACAGGGCAAGCAGCGGCTGCAAATTGAGATATGAACGGCCCAGCAGCCTGACACGCAGCTGCAGCTCCAGACGCTGACGTTCTTTCAGCTTTGATTGTTTCAGCTTTTCCTGCAAGGGTTGCAGATACTGATCGAAATGAAGCCCGTAGGGCAGTCGCTGCAACTGGGCATAGGCCGCTGCCCGATCTTCAAAAAGGAAATCCGCCTCCAGCGATTTGACCGCCAGATCATAGGCAGCCTGCTCCAGAACCGCCCGGTTGACCACAATACCGAAACGGTCACGGATACGGGCTCTGAACTGTTGATATGATTCCCCGCCCCGGTCGGTCTGCCGCGGGGCCATATCCAGATACCCGGCCACATCCCGAAGCCTGGGCGGCGTCAGGTAGTCGGTCAGGTGGTACAGGAGCCAGACCGCCGCAACGTTTTCAGACTTAACCCCGGCCCAGCTCATGGAAACCCTGTCAAAGGGACTGTGATGATCCGGGCGCGGAAAATACGGCCTGTCCATGAAGACAAATACATCACGGCGATTATCAAGCATGTCCACACTGTTCCAGCCAAGCTGCAGGGCAGCGGTAAACAGAAAGGGTTTAAAGGTTGAGCCCATTAATCGTTTGGCATCAATGGCCCGGTTGAAAAAACGATTCTCCATCCCTCCGGCCATGGCCATGATGGCTCCTTTTCGCATGATCAACGCCGCCCCTTCCACCTTCGGGTAGCGCTCAAGATCAAGCTGAACGGCTCCATCCAGGTCAAAACCGCGCACACTGACATAGACCCGGTCCCCTGTTTGCAGCTGGGCCAGCAGCAGGGGCAGATCTTTTTTCATATTGACTGTGGTCCAGCGATTTCTCTTCTGCTTGATAAAGGCGGTAAGTATTCTCTCAAAACCCTGCTTATCTATAATTCCAGGGGGCAGTGCGTCGCCGAGCGAAACCGTGACTGTTGGCTCCCCTTTCTGCCCGGTCTCCATGGAGAGAATTGTCCCGAAAACAAAATCACGGGGCTGCAGGTCTTTTTTCTTCACCACATCCATCGCCCCGTACGCTTTCAGAACTTCTTCACGATTATAACCGCGCATGCGGACATCAAGCAGGCAGAGTTGTCTGCGCAAGGCGTACAGGGTCTTTTCCTGCAGCTCACGGTCAACGCTTGTAATGATCCGAACTCCGGAGGTGGCGATATTTGAAATACCGTGCTCATCCAGAACATCGGTGATCAGTTCCGAGGACAGCCCTTCCTTGACCAGATCCATGATGGTGTTGAGGGCAAAAGCCATCTTGCCCCGGTTGAAGACGATATCCCGTCCAACCGCATCCTCATACTGTTGCGGGGTAATCATCCCCTCTTTAAGCATGTTGCGCAGGACGTAGCCGGCACGCTCATCAGCCCTTTTTTTAGCAAGCCCGGCCTGCCGTTTATTTTTCTTGGTAAAGGGATTGTAGTAGTTGGGCCGTTTTACACTGCCGGCGATAAAGGCACATTCAAGCAGACTGAGTTGGCCTGGCTCCTTATCAAAATAGTACCGGGCCGCAACCCCGAGTCCATGGCCGTTGCCGCTGACATAAAACTGGTTGCAGTAAAATTCAAGAATCTTTTCCTTGGAATAATGATATTCCAGGCGCAGGGCATAGAGGAGTTCCTTGAGCTTTGCCTGGTAACTGCGCGATTCCCGCTTAAAAAGATTTTTTGCAGTCTGCTGGGTCAGGGTGCTGCCCCCCTGGACGATCCGTCCGGCCTTGAAATTGGCAATCATGGCCCGGGCAATACCGGCAAGGTCTATACCGAAGTGCTGAAAAAAACGGTTATCCTCGGCCGCGACCAGGGCATTGATAAACTTCCCGGGAATCTGATCATAGCCCAGATACTGTCGATGAAAATCCTGAAAAAGCACGCCTATCTTTTCCCGACCGTCATTGTAAAAGACAGGGCTCTCCCGTCCGAGAATGGCCTCAATGTTAGCCTCTTCTATTTCCGGGCCGGGATTGATCACGACCAGATAATAGAGTCCGCCTCCTGCAGCGGCAGTGAGCAGCAGAACCAGGGTGAGACAGAAGAAAAAAAGATATTTAAGAAGGCGCAACATTACGTTTTTTCTTGTCATTTAACACATTCTAATGGTAAGGATTTGTACGAGGTACATTTTTTTTCGCATCCTACTCGCAATCTAAAAAAAAACAATATCATTTCAGGAAACTATGCAGCCGGTTAACAGACTGACCATAACCGGTGCCATGAAATACTCCAGGGCAACCATTTCACCACAAACCAATATGATAAAATTATCCACCTCGGGCCTCTTCCTGCTGCTCATCCTGCTGAGCCTTGTTGCAGGCTGCTCCCCTCTGCAAACTGCAGACAGTGCGTTTCCCCTCCGACAGATCCAGGACATTTCCGGGGACAATGTCGATGCCGAACATTATGTCATTGCCGAGCCGGAAGAGCTCCTGGAAGAGGAGTTATCGGAACTGAACAAAACCGGGACCTGGGCAAACAATCCGCCCCAAGTGCAAATCGAAGAAGAGCCGGACATTGTCTATGATTTCCCGATCACCATCAATAAGCAGGTGCAATTTTATCTGGACACCTTTCAGGGCAGGCAGCGTAAATATTTCAAAAAATGGCTGGCCAGGTCAGGAAAATACCTTCCTGCTATCCACCGGGAATTTAAAGAGGCCGGTCTTCCCCGGGATCTGCTCTATCTTGCCATGATCGAATCAGGCTTCAACCCGTCGGCCTACTCCAGGGCCCATGCCGTCGGGCTCTGGCAATTCATCAAAGGTACGGGCCGTCACTACGGACTGCGCATTGACTCCTGGGTTGATGAACGCCGGGAACCGGAAAAGGCAACCCGGGCTGCCGCCGCCTATCTGGGCACGCTTTACAACGAATTCGGTGACTGGTATCTGGCCGTTGCCGCTTACAACGCCGGAGAAGGAAAGATACGCCGGGCAATCAAACGATACAAGACCCGTGATTTCTGGGAACTGGCTCAAGGCAAATACCTGCGGCTGGAAACCAAACGCTACGTACCCAAGCTGATTGCCGCAATCATTATTGCCAGGGAACCGGCCAAGTACGGGTTCACCGACATCGACTACCAGTCGGCAAAACCATTTGAACTGGTCACCGTGCCGCCGAGAACCGACCTGGCGGCGGTAGCCGTCGCTGCGGGCACAAAAACAAAAACAATTCGCAAGCTCAACAACGAATTGAAAAAAAACCAGACCCCGCCGAACATCAAGGCGTATCAGATCAAGGTTCCACAGGGAAGCCGTCAGCTGGTGACTGCCAATCTTAAACGGCTGCAGCCGGTCATTACCACGGGCTACAAGACCCATACCGTGCGTAAAGGCGACACGATTGGCCGTATCTGTCGGACCTACAATCTCAACAAAAAAACCCTGCTCAAGGCCAACAACCTGCACAGCGCGAAACTGGCAAAGGGGCAGCATTTACGAATTCCTTATCGCACCACCCGCTATGTCCTGCTCAAGGAAGGGGAAACCCTGTCCAAGCGCTACGCCATGGCCGGGAAGAACAACCCCCTTATCCTGCACAAGCTGAAAAAAGGGGAAACCCTGTCCAAAATATCCAAGCAGTACAACGTGCCGGTTGAGATCATCATGCAGTGGAACGACATCACCAACGTTCGCAGGATCCGGGCCGGTCGACATATCGCCCTCTATGTTGAAAACAATGGATTGCAGAGCGTCATTCGGACGGCATCAACAGACGCTACCATCACAAAAGGAAAAAAGAAACAATACATCACCCTTGTCGCCGGCAAGAAGCGAAAACCGTCCGCAGGCACGGTTGAGGCCCAGTTGACCTGGTATAAAGTACGTAACGGTGATTCCCTCTGGACCATCGCCCGTAAATTTCAGGTTTCAGCCCGAGACATCCGGAAGTGGAACAACCTGCGCTCAAATATGATTCACCCCGGTAAACGGCTGGTGGTGAAAAAAGTTTGACCGTCCGACAACAAAAGTATCTATACTCACCCGGCCCGCGCATCATGAGGCCCTTACCTCGCCTGCTCCTGCTCTTGAGCTGCTGGCTGCTTTTACCTTTTTCGCTGTCGCCCTCTTTGGTCCATGCCCGGTCCATCTGCCGGGCCGAAACCGCCGGAATTACCATCACACTCACCGGGTTTACCCGGCCGCAAACATTTCTCGATCTTACCCCTGAAGTCACCGGACGCTGCACTGAAGTTCGGGCCGATGTCGGAGACCCTGTCCCGGATGACACCGTGTTTGCCCGCATTGATTCCACCTTTACCATCCTCAAACTGCAGACAAATGCGCTGGCCAGAACCCGGACTGAAAAATCACTGGCCTTTGAAAAAAAACAGGTGGGCCGCTATAGAAAGCTGGTCACCACCAAAGCCTCTGCGCAAACCAGACTCGAAGAGCTTGAACTGCAATACGAGCAGACCCTTCTTTCACTCCAGGAGCTCGAAACCCAACAGGAGCAACTGAGAGAAACGCTTGCCAGACACACTGTGCATGCACCTGCGGGCTGGCTGGTTATAGAACGGCAAATCGAACTTGGTGAATGGGTACGGGCCGGGCAAGCGGTTGCCAGGGTCGGCGATTATCAGCATCTGGTAGTTCCTGTCGTGCTCCGCCCCGAGGAGCTCCATTATCTTCGGTCGGCAGACACGTTTTCGCTCTTTATTGTTGATAACGAGATCCGGGGCACGGGAACACTTCGACGCATCGCCCCGAACTTTGACCCCGTAACTCGTAAAACAAAGGCTGATATCGCCTTGAGCGCTGCTACCCTTGCGCAGATATCGGATAAACGGGGCGGACTGCGGGTAGAGATCCCGGTAGCCCTCAAGGATCCCATGCATGCTTTCCTCCTTCCTGCCGAGGCTGTGGAAGAACGGTACGAGGAGAACTGGCTGACCCGTGAAAACGGTGACACATTCCGGGTTATCGTCCTTGGCCCGGAACTCTCCCCGGCTGCAGGCAACGGTAAACGGCTGCGAATTGTTGCAAAAGAAATCAAAGAGGGTGACCTTTTCAGGTGCAGGGAGCTCTCCAGTACCGATGGGCAACAGAAACCATGAACGGTAGAGGCGTGGTTCCTGCTACCGGTATCCGCTGGAGGCGGGAAGCTTCAAGCCTGAAACCCGGAACAGCAAACCTGGAACCTGTTTTATAATCCCATGCAAGCCTTCATCCGCTTCACCCTAAAGCAACGGGTTCTGCTCAACCTGCTCTTTGTCCTCATCATGCTCGTCGGGGCCTGGGCTATGCTCCGCTCTCCGGTTGAACGCTACCCGAACATTCACTTCGGCAAAGTTCTGATCGACACCTATTATCCGGGAGCCTCTCCCCAGGATGTTGAGGCATTGGTGACCCGTGAGATTGAAGACGCGCTGGAAGATCTGGACAACGTTGAATACATCCTTTCCAACTCCTATAGCCAGCGTTCATCCATCCTGGTCAAATTCGTCGATGATACCGACTATCAGGCCGGGTATGACGAACTCCGCTTCCGGGTCCAGGGTATGCTCCAGGATCTGCCGCCCACGGTTGATCCGCCGAAATTCAATGAACTTGACGTTAACGACTGGTTTCCCGCAATTTCGGTCAATATTCTGGGCGACAGGTCAAACCGGGCCCTGGCACTTATCGCCGAAGACCTGAAGACCAGGCTCAGCCGGATTGAAGGCCTCAAGGAGGTCAAACTTGTCGGTGAATATGTACGGGAATTTCACGTCCTGCTTGATCCGGTCAAAATGCGTACCCTGGGCATTACCTTTGAACAGGCCGCCCGGGCACTGAACCAGGGGAACATCATTGTTCCGGCCGGTGAATTTACCACCGGCGGCGGCGAGTTCATGCTGCGGGTGGATGAACGGTATCGCAGCCGACAGCAGGTCATGGATACCATCATCCGCATTGACGGCGACGGCACATTTGTCCGCATCAGCGACATTGCCCTGGGCGCCTCTCTCGATTACCGGGATCCCTTTGTCATGTCTTCGGTCAACGGCAGGGACTGTGTGACCCTGCAGTTGATCAAGACCCGGGAGGGCAATGCCATTCGCATTGCCGCTGCTGCCAGGGCCGCTGTTGCCGAAAATCAGGCCCGCTATCAAAACGAAGGGATACAGCTGGTTCTGACCCAGGATTCCACGGTCAAGATCAAGGATTCCATGCGGGTCCTCGGCTTTAACCTGTTGCTTGGCATTATCCTGGTCAGCCTCCTCATCTACGCGGTGATGGGGTTTCGCAATGCCGCTCTGACTACAATCGGCATCCCCTTGCCTTTCTGGTCACCATGGGCATCATGTACCTGACCGGCAACTCCATCAACGAACTCTCCCTGTTTTCTTTTGTCCTGGTCTCAGGCATCATTGTTGATGATGCGATTATCGTAGTAGAAAATATCTACCGCCATATCCAGGCCGGAAAGAATATTAACGACGCGGTGGTCGACGGCGCCGCCGAAGTCTTCCTGCCGGTTATCTCCGCCACCCTGACCACCATTACCGCCTTTCTGCCCATGCTGATCATGACGGGCTCCATCGGTGAGTTTTTTGCCATTATCCCCAAGGCGGTTACCTATGCTCTGGCCGCATCTTTGATCGAATGTCTGTTTATTCTTCCCATTCACTACCTGGACTACGGCCCCAGAAAAAACCAGACTATCAGGCGGGGCCGCAAATACACCATACGCTGCGACACCCTTGAATTCAAAGTGGAAGACACCCCGTTCATGGCCGCCTGCAGAGTTTTTTTCAACCGTCTGCTGCAACTGGTTCTTCGTTATCGGTTCACCAGTCTGGCTGTGCCGGCCTTCTTCTTCTGCCTGGCCGCATTTATTGCCCTGGCCTCCCTGTCCGGCAAGATGAACCTGATCCGGGTCACCTTTTTTCCCGATGATTATTCGACCTACTACGTGGAAATCAGTGGGCCGGTCGGCACCCCGATCGAAACCACCCATGCCCTGATTAAAGACATTGCAGCCGAGGTCATGGCCGACGGCCCGGGCATGACGACATCAGCTCAGGGCATGGCCGGATTTTATCTCAACGAGGATTACATGGCGGTCTGGGGTAATCATCTCGGCCATGTAGTCGTTACCCTGCCCGCTCTCCGGGACCGTTCTTTTGAAGATGCACCGAAAAACGATATCCTCGCCCATCTCGATACCATGCGGAAAAAGCTGGCCCATTTTACAGAATCCGGCTTCAGCCTGCGGATCCGACCGGAAAAGACGGGCCGCCCTCGGGCAAAGATGTCAATATCCGGGTGCTGGGCAAACAGCTTGACTCGGTTCAACGACTCAGTAAGAAACTGATGGGCTTTCTCAGGCAGAACCCGGAGATAGCCCCTGCCCTGATTGATCTTGAAGATAATCAGGGCCAACCGGGCCGGGTGGTTCGCTTTCAAATCAACAGTGAACGGGCCGGCGAATACGGGTTGTCCACCGATCAGGTCGCTCTGCTTGCCGCCGGGGTCCTCAACGGCCGGGTGGCGGGAAAATACCGGATGCTTGACGAGGAGCTTGACCTCAAGGTTAAGATAGATTCAACTTCAGGCAAGGGTTTACAGCAGCTCATGCAGACCCCGATCATCGAGCATGCCGACGGCCCGGTCCTGCTCGGCGACCTCTGCACACCGGTTTTCAGCTCCGAGCCAGGATCTCTCAACCGGTTTCAGGGCATGCGGGCGATCACCCTGACCGCCAATATCCGTGAAGGCAGTTCCGTTTCCTCGCAGCTGGTGGTTGACCGGGTGCAAACTTTTTTTTCAACAATCCGCAGTAAATTCCCGGGGGTCGCGCTCAATTTTGCCGGAGAATACGAATCAACCCAGCGCTCCTACACCTCGCTGACCTATGCTTTCCTGGTCGCCCTGCTGCTTATCTACCTGATCCTTGCCACCCAGTTCAGCTCGTATGTGCAGCCGCTGATCATAATTTCGGCAGTTGCCTTTGCCCTGATCGGGGTTATCTTCGGCACATTTCTCTCACGAAGCCTCTTTACTATTAACTCGTTCATGGCTATTGTCGGGGTAACCGGAGTGGTGGTCAACGACTCGCTGGTGCTGATTGAGTTTATCAACAAATCCTTTCAGCAGGGACTCTCACGGCGGGAAGCCATTGTCCGGGGAACAAATATCAGGCTGCGACCGATCATCCTGACCACCCTGACCACGACCCTGGGCCTGTTGCCGATGGCCATCGGCATCCCTGAATATTCACTGGTCTGGGGCACAATGGCCATGACCTTTGTGACCGGTCTCTGTACGGCGACCTTTTTAACCATTGTTCTTATCCCGGTGGAATGGGATCTTCTCATGGCCGCAAAAGAACGAAAAGAAAAAAATGCGGATCCGGCCGGTTCCCGCCCGACACGAATCGTGATTACACGAGAATCCTGAAATTGATTGCTTCAACGTAGACAAAAGAATGACTGACATAACCCAAAAATTTCCGGCCCACCAGCATCCAGATGACGTGGCCGTACTGCACCAGGACGACAAGACCATTCTCCTGGTGGGCACGGCCCATATTTCCAAACAATCCGTCGACCTTGTCGAGCAGGTCATAAATGATGAACAACCCGATACCGTCTGCATCGAACTGGATGACAAACGATATGAAGCGCTCTCCAAACAGAAGCGCTGGGAAAATCTTGATCTCAAACAGGTTATCCGTAAAAAACAGCTCTCCACCCTGCTGGTTAATCTGGTTCTCTCCTCCTATCAGAAAAAACTCGGCACCCAGCTGGGCGTAATGCCGGGAACCGAGTTGTTGCGGGCGGCGCAGGTCGCTGAAGAAAACAATATCACGGTCGCGCTCTGTGACCGCGAAGTCCGGGTCACTCTTCGTCGGGCCTGGCATGCAACCTCACTCTTTAAAAAAGGGTATCTGGTGGCAACCCTTTTCGCCTCACTGTTTGACAACACCGAACTGGATGAAGAAAAACTTACCGAACTGCGCAATAAGGACGTATTATCGGAGCTCATGAATGAGATGGGCGAGGCTCTGCCCGCCGCCAAGGAAGTACTCATTGATGAACGGGATATCTACATGGCTGAAAAGATCAAGGCTGCTCCCGGCAAACGCATCGTTGCCGTGGTCGGCGCCGGCCACATGGAAGGAATCAAACGGGTTATTGGTCAGGATAACCGAAGCAGAATCCATGAAATTGACACCATCCCGCCGGTTTCCAGGATCTGGAAGATCGCCGGCTGGTCGATTCCAGCCGCCATCCTGCTTTCCATTGCTGCGATCGGTTTCCGCCAGGGGGCTGGAGAAGCCGGGGCAAACGCTCTGTATTGGATCCTGGCCAATGGTATTCCTTCCGCCATCGGTGCGGTGCTCGCTTTTGCCCATCCGGCGACCATCTTCTCCGCCTTTGCTGCCGCCCCGATTACCAGCCTGACCCCGGTTATCGGAGCCGGATATGTCTGCGCCTTTGTCCAGGTCATGACCCAGCCGCCCATGGTCAAGGAGTTTGAGAGTGTAGGCAATGATATCGGTCGATTGCGTGGCTGGTGGCAGAACAAACTCCTGCGCATCTTCCTGGTCTTTATCCTGACCGGACTCGGTTCCAGCATCGGGACCTGGGTCGGCGGCTATCGAATTTTTACCAACCTGTTTCAATCCTGACGGACTCGTACAAAGTCAAAACCGCCATTTGCCCAGTACGGAATTACAAGATGACACGATCTCTCCGCCGTCGGTTTCGTGTCTTTTCGGAATCTCACGAGTTAGCTCGTCATGTGGCATTGCCACATCACTACTGGAAGTCTACGCTATCTACGACACCGACAATCCTGATCGGCATGGCCGGACCTTTTTTAAAGGTTGCGGCAACAGAAATGACAATCAACGGGAATCACTCCGATTTGTGGAATATTTTCAACTATAAACAAGAACGATGAAAAAACAAAACATGGACGAACAAGAAGAAATACCAACAAAAGTAGTATTGACCGGCAAAGATAAAAAATACCTGCGCGGACTGGGCCATCACCTGGATGCAAAAGCCCATGTCGGCCGGGAAGGGCTGACCCCGGCAGTGCTCAAATCAACCAAAACGGTGCTGAAGGTTCATGAGCTGGTCAAAGTCAAACTCGGGCAGAACTGCCCGATCGGCAAGAAAGAGGCGGCTGAACAACTGGCCCGGGAAACCGAGTCTGCCCTTGTCCAGCTGATCGGTAAAACCGTGATTCTCTATCGCCCCAATAAAGACCTGCCCAAGGACCAAAGAATAACCCTCTGACCCTTTGCCGATTACAAGAGTTGATTCTGATCCGGGTCATGCTGTGCCCTCTCAAGCCCTCCTTTTCCGCAGGGCCATAACCGCAAGCAGGAGAATCATCATAAAAACTCCGGCAAAATACACCTGGGGCGAGACCGTATTGGAGACCAGCCTGTTTCCCATAAAGGAATAGAGTAAAAGACCGGGTAAGAGACCAATGCCGGTTGCCTTCATAAAATTTTTCCAGGATACCCCTGCACCGGCGGCGGCGGCATTGATCAGGGTAAACGGAAATATGGTAACAAGCTGCAGGCTCATGACGATGACATATCCATGCCGCCGAATAACATCTTTTATCCGGGCACCCTTGCGGCTGTTTCCCCATGCATCTTCAATGTAAAGGGCCTTGACCAGCATATAAGCGATATTGGCGTTGATGAGGCATCCGATGTAGGAGAGAAAAAAGCCCTCCAGCGGACCAAAGGCGGCGGACCCGGTCACGATAACCAGGGTAAGCGGCGAGAAAAGGGGCAGCACCGCGACCATAACGATATAGGTCAGCATCCCGTAAATCCCCATGCCGTTCAGGGTGAGTTTCAGATAGATCCAGTCCTTGAGCGGATAGGGATCCAGGATCTGGAAGACCAGCAGAGCGCCCAGAAAAACAGTCATCCCGAGAATACCCAGGCTTATGCCCCTCTTGATCCGGGAATTGCTCCCGGCCAGCCCATGATACCATTTGACCGTCCGGTGGACGACCTTTACGGTTTGCTTGAAATAACTCTGTATTATCATGACACTGCTATATAGTCTACCGGCTGGTGAATGTTAAATAAAAAATTCCAGGGTCTTCTTCCAGAAAGTTATCTGAAAATCGCCCACGAAGTGATGTCGATCCGGGCTATTTTCATCGTTGGTTGTGGCTGAGACCTGTAAAATCCTGGTCCAGCCATGCTGGTTTATACATTTTTCCTGGAAACTCAAGGTTGTCGGTATCGTAGACAGCAAAGACTTCCGGTAGTGATATGGTAATGTCCACATGACAAGCGAACTCGTGAGACTCCGAGAAACCACGAAACCGACGGCGGAGAGCGTGTATCACCCTGTAATTCCATATTATGCAAGGGGCCTTTTGGACTTTTGCCCATCAACTTTCCATCTTCCCGGAAATTAAATCCGGAAACTCGTAGACAACCCAGGATACACTTCTTCCAGAACCTGGCCAAAAATACCTAATTACTCAGAAATACTGTACTTTTCCAAAGGACACCAACCCTGGTACGGATATTGCTAATCCCTCTGTTGCAACCATTTTTCTCTTCATTGCATAAGAACGGTTGACGCGATACATTAACGATACAGAATAAACAGGTCCAGATATTGTACCAAAGGGGGAGGTCGTCTTTATGAAATCAGGAAATCTTTTACTCAGCGGAGTGCTCGTGTTCAGTCTCCACGCCATGTCCGGCACAGGAATTGCCAAGATGGGCGGTGGAGGTATGATGGGCAACGTTTCCCACCAGACCCATTGGAACGCTGAATGGGGCCCAAAACTCGGCAACAAGTGCTCTACCTGCCATAACGGCAGGCCCTCCAGACGCACCGTCAGCTATAAAAACTGTATACCATGTCACAGTCCTGATGGGGCGTATGACGGCGTAAACGACCCTGTCATCGGTGCCAGATACAACTGGGGCAGGATGTCCTCCGCTATTTACGACAGCAATGACCAGCTCAGGCCGGGAAAAGAAAAATGGTGTGCAGGTTGCCACGATGACGGCACAGCCGTAATTGATGATGTCCGGGCGCCGAATGTGACCGGTAAATCCATGAGCGGCGACTGGCAAAGTCCTGCTTCGATTCTTGATTCCGATTTTCCGGACGCGGAAAACCTGTTGAACAACGACCTCTCTCTCGGACTCGTTGATTACCATGGTACCTATGTACTGTTTGATTTTGGCAGCCCGCAAGATATTTCGCACATCAGACTGTATACCGGAGCTGAATCCGATAGCTACTGGGAGGTCTACGGCGGAAATGATCCGGACAACCTGGACAGAATTCTATTGGGCCAGGCAATTCTGTTTGCCCGTCCCTCCTGGGAGGTTGGCCCGGAAGAGGGCTGGAACGATATCAGGTTGGATAGTTTTATTCAGATGCGCTATCTCAAACTTATCAAAATCAGTCCCTGGTCATTTACAGTTAACGGTGTCCGTGAATTTGAGTTCAAGAAAGATCTTGAGTACGGCTACTATGCAAATGGACATAAACTGAGCTGCGATAACTGCCACGACGTAAAGAGCAGTCATATAGACGGACTGTCAAGAACCTACCAGGCCGATCAGGACAACTACAACTCCGGCTACCGGCTGACAAATGTCCAGGTGGACTGGGAGGTTGTCCCTGCAATGCAGATCCCGCGCACCGGCTGCAGTAAAGACGAGGGCCAGAACAGCAATGATTTTGCCCTCTGTTTCAAATGCCATGATAAAACTATGGTTTTAGGGGATGCCTACAGCCAGGGAGAGTTTTACCAGGACCCTCTGCAGACAAATTTTCGCAACGATACCCATGTCGATGAAAACGGCATGGTGAGCAACGAGCACCTTCGCCATATCCTCGGCCGTGGCTACTGCGGTAACACCGAGGACTGGGATTCGGACTGGGACGGCACCCCAGATTCACCTATAAGCTGTACCGCCTGCCACAACGTTCACGGCTCGCCGACACCGGCCATGACCAGGCATGGAGAACTCACCAGCCCGGCCGGAACCAACGAGAATGTCCCCATGATTAATTTTCAATACCTTGATGCAAACGGTATAGCTGACAGGGACCTGTCCAATGTCATGAAAAGTACCGGTGGCCAGACCCAGTTTTATGGACCGGGGCCGGGAAAACCGGATAAAAACTCCACCTGCAAAATGTGTCATAACGATCAAATTTCCTATCAACGTGAACCAGCAGCCGTTGACCACGGTTTACTGCCATAAGAAAAGATTCGGTTGCAGACGATCCCGGTCAACCGACACTTGCAATATTCCAGTTCTCTCCACGGACATTGCCCGTTGCATTGGGCAATGTCCGTGCGAGCAGGAACTCATGCCGACCACCCATTCGGGTATTTGGGAAAATTTAGTTCGTTCCAGTTCAATTCGGATTCTCCCGACGACCACTCAAATCAGCCTCGCTACACAAAACCCCATTCCGGGCAACCCCTGCCCCACCTGCCATAAAATCACCACAACAACTCAGCTTATCCTTTCACCTGGGACACTTTTATGCCTGCCCCTTCTCCCACATTTTCCCAAAGAGGCCTGGTCAAGCGTGAGCGGGATGAAAAGGACAGGAGATACTTCAACGTGATCCTGACTAAAAAGGGGAAAAAGTTAATCCGGAAAATTTTTCCCGGTCATGCAAATGGAATCGTTTCCGCCATGGAGAACCTGACCAAAAGTGAACAAAAACAACTCGGAATACTCTGCAAAAAAACTGGCTGGAAAAGTATAAAGAGGCACAGGATTCGCTTAACCCAACTTTGTAAGTACGTTTTATGAATTATTATAATTTCAGCATGTTACCGTGACGACAAATGGCTGTTTGGCACTACATCTTTTATTTTGTTGTTTTTTGTCAAGATGTTACGGGCAGAAAAATTTCGTTTGGCACTACACAGAGCTCATTTTTTATAACATATTGTAATTAAAAAAATTTATTTTTTTATGCTTTACGAGAAACCTTCATTACAGAGTTGTTTGGGAATCAATCGCAAAAGGTTGGGTTAAACAGTTCAACATTGGATCCACCAGATGTCTTTTTAAATAGAGGCGTGAACATGATAGAAATTATTCCTCCGGAACAAAGACATTTTACCGATTTTGGCTGGTTAAAAACGTACTGGTTGTTTTCCTTTGAAGACGACTAAGACCTGAAAAATATCCAGCACGGCAGACTCAGGGTATTCAATGACGACGTTGTTGAGCCCTGGCAGGGGTTTTCGATGCACCCTCATGAAGAAATGGAAATTATCTCCTTAATCCTGAGTGGAGAAATGGTTCACAAAGACACAATTGGTAATGAGATCATCGTCAGGGCTACTGAGGTATAGAGAATGTCTGCAGGAACAGGGCTCTATCACTCTGAATGGAATCATACAAACGAACCGGTTCACACAGAAGTAAAGATCAAGGGCGGAGGAACACCCGCCCCATTACAAGAGTAGTATTCAATACCATTTTTTACTTTACAGCTGCAAACAGATAAGATAATATCCAGATTAAGAATTATTCTTTCATACTATTTAATCAATCTGAGCAAAGTAATTAAGGAGACCCGGCGTATGAAGCTCAAGTATTACAGTATCTCGCTCCTGGCTGTCACCGCCCTTGCCACCTGGGCTGCGGCAAAAGACGCACCCCTGCCCCTGGGACTGCCCCCGGTCCCGGTCCCGATCGACAACCTCCAGGATCCGGTAAAAATCAAACTTGGCGACAAACTCTTTAATGACAAACGGTTCAGTGCCACCGGCGAGGTCAGCTGTGCCACCTGTCACGCCCCGGAAAAGGCCTTCACCGACAGCCCGCTGTCGGTTTCCGAGGGCATTGAGAAAAAAACCGGAACACGTAATGCGCCTACGGTTATCAATGCGGCATTCCTCCATTCCCAGTTCTGGGATGGCCGGGAACCGACTCTGGAATCACAGTCCGGCCAGCCCTTTCTCAATCCGGTTGAACACGGGCTCAAGGATTACAGCCCGATTCTAAAGATTGTCAGAACCGATCCGGAATATCAGGCCCTGTTCAAGGAAGTTTTCAACAAAGAAGGTAAGGACATTACGATTGACGAAGTAGAAAAGGCCATTGCCAGCTTTGAGCGCACCGTCATCTCAGGAGATTCCCCATTTGATCGCTACCACTACGGCAGGGACAAAGGCGCGATGACCGAGGCGGCCGTCCGTGGATTCAAGGTTTTTGTCGGCCAGGGACGCTGTGTTTCCTGCCATACCATGACCGATACCCATGCCCTGTTTACCGACAACCGGTTCCATAATCTCGGGGTCAGCTTCAGCGTAATTGATAAGGATCTCAAAGAAATGGCCACCGCATTTACAAAGGCAAAGAGCGAGGGAACAAATGTTGATATTGCCATCCTGACCAACCAGAACGTTTCGGAACTGGGACGTTTTGCCGTTACCGGCCAGTGGCGGGATATCGGCTCTTTCAAGACCCCGGGCCTGCGTAACGTTGAGATGACCAGCCCCTACATGCATGACGGCAGCCTGATGACCCTTGATGACGTGGTGGAATTCTATAATCTTGGGGGAATCCTGGAAGAAGGAGATCCCGTCAACAGTTTCCAGAGTGGCGGCATTCGTCCCCTGAACCTGAGCGATGAGCAGAAAAGTGACCTGGTCCAGTTCCTTGGAGCCCTGACCAGCCCTGAATATAAATAAAAAAGGAGTAAGCAATGAAGATCCTTAACCGACGTGATCTCCTCAAAGGTGCAGGAGCACTGGTTGCCGGAGCAACCCTGCCGATCAGTCTGGTAGAAATGGCCTTTGCAGATTCGAGCCTGAATTTTACCTTTGCCTACATTTCGGATTCCCACATCCAGCAGATCAAGGGCAGCAAATTTGTCCGCAACTGGGACCGCGGCCTGATCCGCGCCGTGGCCGAAGCCAACCTGATGAACCCAAGGCCCGACTTTATTTTTTATGGCGGTGATATTGCCCAGCTTGGCAAGAAATCCGAGATTGACCACGGGCTCGATATTCTTTCCGGGCTCCGTGACAAGGTACACTATGTAATGGGCGAACATGACTATTATCTTGACCTCGGTGAACACTGGAAGAAACGGCTCGGCCCTGATCATTACAGTTTTGACCACAAGGGCATGCACTTTGTCGTCCTCAATTCGATCCTCACTTACGACGACTGGACCTATGACCGCTGGAAGGATGGTGAAGAGCGGATGGGCGTGATGGCCGGTCTTGACGACCACCGCGGCTCGCCGTTTATGGTCGGTGAAAAACAAAGGGCCTGGCTTAAAAAAGATCTGGCAAAGGTCGATGTCAACACGCCGGTCACCGTGCTTTCCCATTCGCCCCTGCAGAAGATCTACCGGGGCTGGAACTTCTGGACCGAAGATGCAGAACAGATTCAGGCGCTGCTGAAGCCCTTTAAAAAGGTCAACGTCTTTTACGGACACGTGCACCAAATCCAGTACAACCAGATCGGCAACATCAGCTTTCATGCCGCCATGGCCACGGCCTGGCCCTGGCCTTATCCGCAGTCAAATGCCAAGGCCGAAAGTTCACTGCCCAAGCTGACGGTGCAGATGAACCGGGCCGACCCATTCTTTGAACGCGATGCAACCGGCTGGCAATACATCGATATTCACAGCGGCAACGCGACAATGAATTTCAGTCTGCCGGACAACTCGCCCCGGACAGTGGCCTTTAATCCTGCCACCGGGCGGCCCGAGGATGTGAAATATCAGCACAACCGCATTCCACCCCAGACCCATTTTTAAAAAAGCGGCGACAATAAAAAAATACAAACCGGATCCGCCCATGTATGGGCCGGGAACCGGTTTAAAAGACAAGGAGGTTAGTAATGACGAGCAAAACAGTGACCATGGTTGTGCTGATAACGGCAGTGCTCTTGATGACCGGCATCCAGGCGGTTCAGGCGGACGAATACACCTCAGCCGATCTGGAACTCTGGCAGAACGAATATGACGCGGCCGTGAAGAGAGGACGCCAGGTGTTCACCGACCAGAAGCTGGGCACCAACGGTGTGGTTTGCGCCCAGTGCCACCCCAACGCGGCCAACACCCACCCGGAGACCTACCCGAAATACCAAAAACAACTCGGTAAGGTAGCCACCATGGCCGAAATGATCAACTTCTGCATTATGAACCCGCTGGAAGGTTCGGCTCTGGCTCTTGACGACCAGCGAATGGTCGACATGCAGGCCTACATCACCAATGAACGAAAAGGTGAATCTCTGGCCCCGGGCAAACACTGAACATGGGATTTATAATCGCTGCCGCTCCATCGGGAGCGGAACAATAGATAAAAGGCTGATCAGCTGAAGGAAGATGAAACTCCCCTGCCCCGGACGGAACGCCACTGGCCATGGGCAGGATCATCGCCGGCAAAACGCCTTTTGCCGGGGCATTCATAGCGGTTTACTTGCTTTCAAATCAGCTAAAGGCTGGAGCGGCACAACCTGCTCCGGAGTTGTGCATCCCCCCCCGCAACCGCAGGCGGCATCATGGAGATGTTGACGAAGATGTTCATGTCCGTGGCCATGATCATGGCCCGTGCTGCAGGAATCGGAAGCGCAGCCGCAGCCATCGCCCTTTCCGAACCAGCCATTCACGATAGTGTACAACGGCCTTACTGAGAGAACAAGCAGCAGCAGAGTTGCCGCAGTCATCAGCCAGTCGGGCAGTACTTCAGCCGCCTGCCCGACCACGGCTACGGCGGAAATCCCCAAGCCGAGATAGATTGCATCCACAGCCAACCCGCAAAGTACACTGACAACGGCAATCGAAGTCAGGTATAAAACCGTGGCCCGTTTTCCGAGCAGTCCGACCAGAACCGACAGGGAGGTCACGTTGGTGGCCGGCCCGACCAGGAGAAAGACCAGGGCCGTGCCCGGGCTGACTCCTTTCATAATAAAGGCGGCCGCAATCGGCGTTGATGCGGTTGCACAGATATACAGGGGAATACCAAAGGCGAGCATGAGCAACATTGAAGAGAGGCCGCCGCCCAGGTACCGGGAAATCACATCATCAGGGACCAGCACGGTAATAATCCCGGCCAGCAGGATGCCGATGAAAAACCAGCCGGCAAGATCAGCCCAGAGGTCGGTTGCGGCATATTTGATTCCAACCTTGAATTTACTTTGAAAACTATGATGGTTCCGGTGTTCCTCGGGCGGACAGTCAACCCCGTCACAGCAGTTATCAATCGGACAGCTCAGATCGGGTGTCACCCTATTTTTCGTATCCGGTGGGTTAAAAATATTTTCTGCTATGCCGGCGGCAAAGGCGGAAATAAAGGCGGAAATCGGCCGGGCAACGGTCATGATCGGATCAAGCAGAGCCCAGGTAATAGAGATGGAATCCACCCCTGATTCCGGGGTTGAGATCAAAAAGGCCGTGGTGGCACCGTTATTAGCTCCCTGTTTTTTCAGAGAAGCAGCCGCCGGCAGCACACCGCAGGAACAGAGCGGAATCGGAATCCCGAGCAGAGCGGCCTTGAAGACCGAACTGAAACGGCCGCTCCCAAGTTGACGTGCCACATAAGACGGAGATAAAAAGACCTTCAGCAACCCTCCGACCAGCAGACCGAATAGAATATAAACAGAAGCCTGCTGGAGAAGATCCCAGGAGGCCAGCAGAATGTTGTATAAAAAAGTCATCATGACCTCAAAAAAACACTCCCCCCACGTCCAGGCCAACACATTGTAACCGACAGGAGCAGCAATAGTTTATGTTTAGTTAGTGAAGCTGGAAGCTCCAAATGAGTCTACTCTTCCCGCAGATGTTCCAGAGCCAGACGAATTAAGGCCCGAACATGATCATCATCCAGGCGATAATACAGCACAGGCCCCTCACGACGGTTAGCAACCAGATGCAACCCCCTGAGCTGACGCAGCTGATGACTGACTGCAGATTCGGTTACCCCGATAAACTGCGCCAGATCGCAGACACACATCTCTTCCCGGTCCAGGGCCCACAAAATTCGCAACCGGTTGGGATCTCCCATTGCCTTGAACAGGGTGGCAAGCTTCTCATTCTCCCTAGAGGCAAGAGCATACTCATGAGCCGCATCAACACGATCCTGATGGATACAGCGGCACCGGCACTGCTCCCCCTGCACAATAACTGTCCTTCCTTTTTCCATATCCTCGCATATGATCAATTGTTCATATGAATAAACAAGAATCAACTTCTTGTCAACCCTTCTCTTCACTACTCATCTCTCAAGAGGAGACGGTTTCATCATAAATTTCCATTTAAAAAAAAACGATAATTAAAATTATCCATCCATGGGCTTTAAAATAATAATCGAGCAGACCCGTGCCAGGCAGCCTTCGCAAAACAATACAAAACGTAAAAAACCACGGAACAACGAAACCAATCTCAAGATATTTTCACTTTCTTCTTAACAAATCCTCTCAACTCAAGCCTCGAGAAGAACAGCGTTACGACTAACATTTTATGATCACTACAAATAAAAAAAACATTGCGCTGCAACATTTTCCGTCAATCGTGTCGTTTTTTCGCTACAAATACCACAGTGTGCTCTTGTTTTTTTTATCATACTTTGTCATATTGTCCCATAAAAAGTATCCATTCGAGAATTCTCAACTCAGAATCCAGCTTCCTGCAGGGGTTATGTATAGTTGAGAAAACACTGAGCAATATCTTTAGTGTCACAACAATAGAGACGGCTTCCCGGATTTTTCAGGAGAAACAACGACGATTAAACGTATTTTCTTATAGGAGGAAAACAGGAAATATGCGTTTACAGCTGGAGTCGGTTACGACACGAAACCAAGGCGACTCCTCTTTTTTACCCTGCAGAATGGTTGCCGGTTAAGAAAGAGGAACTTACCATCTTTTTCACAACAAAAAAAGCAAGCGAAAAAGATGAGATCAAAAAAAAGGAGAGGAAATGACGATTAAAAACATTCTGATTGGAACCGCCGTTGCGATCGGGGTCTGCGGGTTTGCTCAATTCAGCCTTGCAGAAAGCGCTTTCCATGAAACCCATGTCCATGGGGCAAAAGGAGATCTCGGCCTGAGCTGCTGGGACTGTCATCCGTCAGGCGGGGGGCCGGGATTCCAAACCCCTCCCCCGGAAGCATGCATTCCCTGTCACAGCCCTGATGGGGCTTATGACGGCCTGATGGATGAGAATATCGGCGCCTACCAACGATCAAACTGGTCAACAGCCGATGGCGACGTATCAAAAATCTATGATGCCGACGGTAACCTGCGACCGGGAAAAGAAGACTGGTGCCTCGGCTGTCACGATGACGGCCATTCCGTGGTTCAGGGTGTTGCAGCATCAAATATTGCCGGCATGACCCTGAACGGAACATGGCAGTCGCCCCAGGGCGTTGTCGACACCGGCCTGACAGGGGTGGAAAACCTGATCGACGGTGATATCACCACCGGTAATGATGCCGGCACCCTGAAAGAGTTAATCTTCGATCTGGGCAGTGAAACAACCATCACCCATATCAGATTGTACAACTCAGGATCCAGGAAATACCGCATGGAAGTCTGGGCCGGCAACGACCTCAACGAGTGGACCAGGGTTCAGTGGGGCCGCAAAATCATGGCTGCCAAACCCTTCTGGGACATACTTCCGGCCCAGCAATGGTTTGAAACCAGACTGGATAAATTCGGCTCTTTTCGCTACATCAAACTGATTAAAGAGGTGGAGAAAGAAGTTATCGCCGGTGCCCTGCGCGAATTTGAGTACAAGGCGGATATCTCCTACGGATACAACGTCAACGGTCACAAGATCACCTGCGACAACTGTCATGACACAAGCAGCATGCACATTGACGGTATTGCCAGAACCTATAAGGCGGATCTGAACAACTATGCCGAGGGCTATCGTTTTGCCGACATGATTCTTGACTCCGGCGAGGTAGTTCCGGCCCTTGAAATCCCCAGGGTCGGCGTCAACTGGCAGGAAACTCCGCGGACCGACAACGATTTTGCCCTCTGTTTCAGCTGCCACAACAAGTATGATCTCCTTGGTGACGCCGACGGCGAAGGTCCTTTCCAGAAAAATCCTCTGCAGACCAACTTCAGAGACGATGAAAACGTTGATGAAAACGGTAATCCGACCAATGCCCACCAGCGCCACCTGCGCGGCCGTGGCCCTTACGGCAACTCCGCAGACTGGGATTCGGACTGGAACGGTATCCCGGATTCACCGCAAAGCTGTCCCGCCTGCCATAATGTACACGGGTCACCGAACCCGGTCATGACCAGGCATGGAGAGCTGGTCTCCACCCCGGGAACCCTGGACCGGGTTCCCATGTTCAACTTCCAGTACAAAAATATGGATGGCGACATTGACCCGGACCTGATGGACACCATGTCCAGCAGTGGCGGAGAATCTCAATTCTTCCGGGCCGGACCAGCCAAGATCGAAAGAAACAATACCTGCAGAATGTGTCACAACGACAAGAAATCATACAACCGTACCGCCACATCCATCCCGCTGCCCGGACAGGGGCCGCAATAACGGGAAGTAGTCTGCCTGAACCAAAAGAGCCGAGGCGGATACTCCGCCTCGGCTCTTTCATTTTTTTATCAATGCTGTTGCCTTGATCTTCAAGAACAGGCCCATCAACAGCTAAAAACCATGTGGTTTGCACTCACGTATTCAGATTTTTACCTAACGTCGGCAAATCCAGAAGCCAAGGCCTCAATATTTTCACTTTTTTTTACAGGATGCATTCCGCCAGCAGGTGGGATCCGAGGCCAGGTAATCGCCGGTGAGCTGGTAGGCCGCGCCCCTGCAGCCATAGCACTCGTCAGCCTTCTCGCAATCTCGGCACTCCCCTTTGATCATCTCCCGGTAATTTTTCAGATTGTTGACCACCTCGCTGTTTTTGAGGATATCGGCAAGCGGAGTGTTGCGGATATTGTCCAAGGCAATCGTGACCCCGACACAGGGCATGACATCACCGGTTGCCGTAACCACGCAGGAAACCTGATGCCGCATGCACTTGTTGCCGACCAGAGGCGGCTGTGGTTCCCAGCGGCGGCCGAATTGCTGCTGGTCGATGTCGGAGAGCTGCATGAACAGCGCCTTTAGCTCTGCGGAATCAACCGTCAGCCACGAGTTTTCAATCGCATTGGCCTGGGGTGTAATAACCTCAAAATAGGGTTCAATCCTTTCCTGACGCAGCCACTGCCACATGGCCGGCAACTCACCGATGTTCTGTTTACAGATCACGGTACTGATGGCCAGAAACAACTTATCAGAGGGATAACCCGCATTCTGCAGGGCAATAAGCGCATTGTTGATGATCTGAAACGCACCCTTTTTTCCGGCCAGACGATCCTGAAGCGCCGCGTCCCGTGAATTCATCTTTAAGACTACCCGCACCCGCTCCCGGGCAAGGACCTCAGCCAGATCGTCATCAATGCCGGTGCCGTTGGTAAACATTTCAATCTCAAGCCCTTCACTGCTCAAAAATTGCACCATTTCCACAAGGTGCGGATAAATACTGGGCTCACCGCCGAGAATGATTATCTTGCGAGCCCCCAGAGCCTTGGCCTGGAGGATGACATCTTTGACTTCCATTCGGGAAAGCTCGTTTGCACATTCACTCTTATCGGCAACATAGCAGTAGGAACAACGAAAATTACAGATCCGGCTGAACTCGATCTCCATGGACAGCAGCCGGTCGGTGGCCACCGCTTCTCGGATCTCCTTTTCGGTAAACTCAAGATTGTATATCTGCATCTTGTTAATATCCTTCCAGATCACTAAAGCTGTTCATCCGTTCCCAACGTTCCACCTCGCGCCGGTAACGGCCTTCCCAGCCATAGTTCTTCATGATTCTACGATATCGAAACTTTAAAAAGGGCTTGAACAAAAAACGCCAGATCGAAGTCCATATCCGCCCTCGACGACGGGCTGCAGCAGGCGGATTCCACCAGCCGAGCACAACCTGTCTCTGGTACCAGAACTGATACTGGAGCTCGTCAGAACTCAAAAATTTTGTTCGCACGTTGGCCCAGAGTCCGTTGTATTTTTTTACATTATCCTTGTTTGTTATCAGATCCGCATCCAGCAGCTGTTGCCGTATGCCCGTCTTCGGGTAGGGGGTGATAATCTGGCAGTAGGCCGCATCGGCCTCAATACTTTTAAAGAATTCATAGTTTTCCCTGATCGATTCAGCGTCGTCTTCCGGAAAACCAAAAATCAGACCGCCGATGACCATCATTCCATATTTATGACAGTTTTCAATCGCCTTCCGGGAAGCGGCCACAATATCGCCCTTGCCGGCAACACTCAAGTTCTTTTTTGAGCCGTTTTCAATCCCGAGAACAACAGAGCGGAACCCGGCCCTGGCCATTTTTTTTACCATTTCCTCATTCTGAGCCATGGAGATACAATCGGCCTGAACAACAAGATTAAGTTTTCTATATCCCCTGGCAATGATGGCATCACAGAGCTCCATGACACGTCCGGGATTCAGCACCATATTGTCATCGGTAATAAACACCCACCGGACTTTTCTTTTAAAATAAATATCGTCAAGATCCTCGAGAACTCGGCTGATGGGATAGGTCCTGAAGGTTCGGCCGTACATATGCTTCATACTGCAGAAATTACAGGAGCGGGTACAGCCGCGTGAGGTCTCGAGCAGCTCGATTTTTGCATTGATAATATGGTAGCCCCAGGTCAACCGGCGGCTGTCCCGGATCGGCAGCTTAAGGGTGGCAAGATCAAGATTCTCCGCCCGTAGATTATGGACGAATTTCCCGTTTTTTTTGTGCGAAAGACCGGCTATATCGTCAAGGTCGTCAGTTCCGGCCATTGCATTGACCAGACGCCTGCCAGCCTCTTCCCCTTCGCCGCGAATCATGAAATCAATCCACTGTGCCTCTCGGGAACCGGCAATTTCCTCATGCATTAAAGTGGCATGATAGCCGCCGATGACGATTTTCACCTCAGGCCGAAGCTCTTTGATCAGGTGGGCTATCTTGATGCAGGTAACATACTGCCAGGTCATGGCCGAAAGAAAAATCAAATCAGGCTTGATTTTATTGATGACCCGAGTGAGATATTTTTTGATTGAACGCCGTTTTCGGATTAAATCTATCAGGTAAACTTCATGTTTCGAATCTATATTGCCGCCGATAGAAGCGATGCCGTGATTAGGCAGATGGAAGGCTGATTCATGTATAATAATCGGCGCCACATCCGGCATGGATATCAGGATAACTTTCATATTGCCTTCCCCGACTGGACCATCGGTTTTCCCTCTGGTTTTGCCCCGTCGGTTCCAGACCCGCTCCGCATCATCATGGCTTGTCGAATCCGGTCCTCGAGCATGGACAGGGAGAGTTCCTCTTCAGTGTTCTGTTCCATGCAGTCCACTATTTCCAAAGAGATGGTATTGTCCATCCGGGTATTAAAGAAAAATTTCCCTGGTGTAAACAGTTTGTCAGTGCCTGTCAGGTGCAGAACATATATCGGAGCCCTGCACAGTCTGGCAATTTTGAGGGCGCCCCGATTGAGGGGGCCGACTGCGCCGTTCCGGCTTCTGGTGCCCTCGGGAAACACGAAAAGATTTCCGCCCTGGGCAAGATATTCATTCATTTGCTCAACCTGGTCAATCATCATTCCTCCGAATTTTCCCTCCCCATCGGCAGGAAAATATCCGGCGTTCCGTATGAGCCAGCCAAAGATCGGCACCTTGAAAAACTTTGTTTTGACAATGGTTTTCTGGCGTTCCAGCAGCGAAATCAACAGGATCGGATCCAGGTAGGAGAGATGATTGCAGACGATAACCGAGGACCTTAGCCCGGTTATCCGTTTATCTATCCACCAGTGATGACTCGGTGCAGTCACCCGAAGAAGTTGGAAAAACCTCCGGTAAAAAAGACTCGTCAAACGCTGAAAGGCAATTTCCCTCCGGGCGGAGAACAGGTAGGCGATGCAGTACCTGTAGGAGAATAAGAACACAAAACCAAGGGTAAAATAAGTCCAGCAGATGAGGGTGACCCCGACGTCAATCAGCCGGTCGCCAAAGAGAGCCAGGATGGAGTTACGCGGTTGTTTGCCGGCCATTTTGAAGCATGAGGCAGGTATTGACCCCGCCAAAGGCAAAGTTTTGAATTGCAGCAATGTTGATCTTGTCATTGACCAGTTCCCGGACATGATTGAGCATAGCGCAACGGGGATCGACGGTATCCAGATTCAACGTAGGCGCAACAAACCCCTGTTCCATCATGTAGAGCATCAAAATGAGCTCTATCACCCCGCAGGTGCCCATGGTATGCCCCATGTAACTCTTGAGACCGGTGACCAGAGGGCCGTTCCCATAGACCTGGATATTCCATATAAGGATGGGCTTGGGCTGCCATAGTTGCGCCCTGCTCGGAAAATTACAGCTCCCATGGTATTACCCGGACACAAATCATAAATGACTGGGCAGCAATTTGCACATGTTTCAAAATAGTTAACGAAC
>JAJRQC010000128.1 GCA_024280455.1 Deltaproteobacteria bacterium
AAAAAAGGGTTAGATAACGAAGTTAATGATTTGACGTCTTTTTCTCGACATTTCTGCAAGTTCGGAAAGGTTCAGGGAAAAGACTCTGTTCAAGGCCTGTTCAGCCTCTATTAACAGGTCATGGATGACATCAGCGGGATCGTTTGTGTCCGGGGCAAGGTCGATACCGCCATCCAGGGCCGAAATTATTTCCGCCACCGGTATCTTGCCGGGAGATCGGGCCAGCTGGTAGCCTCCGTATTTGCCGCGCACGCTGCGAATGATTTCGGCCTTGCCCAGCTGGTTGAAGATCTGCTCAAGGTATTGCCTGGGAATGGTACGTGCTGCGGCGATCTCTTTAATCGTCAGTAGTCCCTGGTCGAAATGTTCGGCCAGAAAGAGCGTGGCTTTGAGCCCGTATATAGTTTTTGCGCTTAGAGACAGCATCTTTTTGTGACTCTCCGTTTACTTTCACTGGCTGGTTGGTCCAACCAGGTCGTCCATCCTCTTACCTGAGAGTATAGAGCAAGTCAACGAAGAAAGAGCAGCCATTGTTCAGGAGCTGGATGACCTGATCATCGAGCTTCTTGATTTTTTTCGAGTACCTGAATTCGCCCCGAAGGGCGTGTCAGAATGAATTGTATTCGGAAAGTTGCAGTTTTATTATTATCTTTAAATACAATTGATTACGACTATCAAGCAATATTTCGGGTCACGGATTCAGGAACGTATTGTTATCGCTCAAACATAGAGGCGATCCCGCCAAGAACAGAGCCCTCGCCTACAGTCTGTCCGCCGGTTTGCGGAGCGGCCTGATAAATGCGGCCGGCCAGGCGTGAGAAAGGCAGGGATTGCAGCCAGACATGGCCCGGCCCTGTGAGGCTGGCAAAAAAGAAGCTCTCCCCTCCGAAAATGGCTGATTTTACATTGCCGACAAATTCGATATCATAGTTCACGGTCTGGGTCAGGGCAACCAGGCAGCCGGTATCAACCCGCAGGGTTTCTCCGGCAGCCAGCTCTTTTTCGATAATGGTGCCTCCGGCATGGACAAAAGTAAGGCCGTCACCGTCGAGCTGCTGCATGATAAAGCCTTCACCGCCAAAGAGCGCAGCCCCTATTTTTTTCTGAAAGGCTATGCCGATGGAAACGCCTTTGGCCGCACAGAGAAAGGCATCTTTCTGACAGATAATCCGGCCGTTGTAATTTTTCAGATCAAGAGGGATGATCTTACCGGGATAGGGCGAGGCAAAGGCAGCTTTTCCCTTACCCTGGCCATTGTATGTGAACATGGTGATAAACAATCCCTCGCCGGTGATCAACCGTTTACCTGCCCCCATCATCTTATCAAGAAAACCACCCGACTGGGATTCCTGTGAACCGTCACCAAAGATGGTTTCCATGACTATCTGATCCGACATGTACATCATGGCGCCGGCCTCGGAGATCACGCTTTCCTGCGGATCCAGTTCTATCTCGACAAATTGCATTTCATGACCGAAAATCTCGTAATCGATTTCATGGGCCTGCTGTCCGGATACCGGCGGAGGTGGCGTTGTCGAAACCGGAGAATTCAGTTCCGTGACCTCTGAGGCCGGTTGCCAGCCGGAAAAGCCGTCCCGCCAGATCATGGTTGAACCGGAGTATTGGCCGGAGGCAAGAGCGGATGTGAGCTCACTGGTTGACAGGGGACCGATTGATTTATTGTTTACAGCAACATACCAGGTGGACATATGAGTACCTCTTCTCTTTTGTTGGAGTGCATTAGATGCTGGTTTCAAGATAGGTGAAAGGTAACTATTCAGGTAGACACAAAAAACTTGCCTTTACCCGGTAAAAGAAGAATATTTCGATAAATCTGGTATACAGGGTTTTACCTGTCTCATAAAAGGAAAAATGCATGACCGACATAAAAAAACATATCCTTCTTGTTGAACCATATTACGGCGGTTCGCACAGGGCGTTTCTTGAAGGGCTGCAGACGCATGTGCATCTGGATTTCACAGTATTGTCCCTGCCGGCACGAAAGTGGAAGATGCGGATGCAGGTTTCGGCGCCGTGGATGGCGCAGCAGATTTTTAAATTCTATCAACAGGGCAGCCGTTTTGACGGCATTCTCTGCTCTACTTTTATTGATGTGGCCGTACTTCGGAGCATGCTTGCCGTAAAAGGTCTGCACCTTCCGCTGGCGGTTTATTTTCATGAAAATCAGTTTGCCTATCCCGGTCAGGTTCAGGATCCGGCAACCCATCAGTTCACAAATATCAACTGGACAACAGCCTTGGTCGCAGATACACTTTTCTTTAACAGTCGGTTTAACTTTGAATCGTTTTTGTCCGGAATTGAGTCTTTATTGAATAAGGCAGTTGATGTAGATCTGCTCTCGACCCTGGAGCAGATTAAAACAAAATCCGTTGTCCTCTATCCCGGGATTGATTTTTCAGCTATCGACCGGGCAGAGAGAAAATCTGATCAACCCGACCGGCCGGTCATCGTCTGGAATCACCGCTGGGAGCATGACAAAGACCCAGAGGCCTTTTTTGAGGCAATCTTTGACCTGCAGGATCAGGAAGTTGATTTCAAACTGGTGATTCTGGGGCAGCATTTTCGTTATCAACCGGAAATTTTCGCTCAGGCTAGAAAAAAACTGGCTGCCCATATTCTTCACTTCGGCTACGCCGACAGCCGTGAAGAATATGCAGCCCTGCTGCATCAGGGCGACGTGGTGGTCTCCACCGCCAGGCATGAATTTTTCGGGATTTCGGTTTTGGAGGCGGTCCGGGCCGGGTGCAGGCCTTTAGTCCCCGACCGTCTCTCGTACCGTGAGCTCTATCCCCGGGAATATCGTTATGGTCGGGAGCCGCTCGGTGATGCCTTAAAGAGGGTTTTGAAAAAACAGTCGAGCGGCCAAAGGGAAAAACATAAGAAACTTGCCATGCAATTTTTTTGGCCCATGGTTGCGGAGAGTTATGAAGAGCAGCTATCGGGATTCTGCACGGCCAAGGGGCGGTAAAGAAAGGCCGGTAAAAATCATTCACGAGGGATACCATCGCTTATCCTGATTTTTAAAAAGGATACGAATGGGGAGATAATACTCGCCTGGTCGATGCAATCTTGTTGCATGAGCGATGGTATCCCTTTGCATTGCCGTGGATATTCTTCTCATGTGCAATCAGTATAACTGACCATGGGTGCCGGGTGTACAGTTCTGGACAATACTGAAAATATTCGATAGGGTAATTGAGAGAAACTGTGTAGTTAAATGAGTAAGCGTGAAGGGAAATGGCTAACAATATCATACTGATAGGATTCATGGGGGTTGGTAAAGGGCGTACCGCTCGCGCCCTTGCCGCCAGGACTGAAAAATATACTGTAGACACCGATGACCTGATTGAGACCATGGTCAAGATGAAGATTCGGACAATTTTTGCAGGACATGGTGAACCGTATTTTCGGGAGCTCGAGCAGCAGACTGCCGACTGGTTGAAGAAAAACGTCACTAGTACCATAGTCTCCACCGGCGGTGGATTTTTTCAGGTAAAGAATATCTCAAAACTCGGCAGGATCGTTTACCTGCATTCAAGTATTGAAGGTATTCTGCAGGCGATCATGGAACATCCCAAAGCGGAGAAGAAAATTAAAAAACGTCCCCTGCTGCAGGATCTTGATCAGGCAAGAGCCCTGTTCAAGCAACGGCTGCCTCTGTACAGGAAAGCCTCTGACCTTGAAATTTCCGTGGAGGGACGCAGTATTGACGATGTGGCTGACGAGCTGCAAAAGAAAATAAAAAAGCTACAGCATGACTGATATGGATAAGACCAAACCGTATACAAGAGGAAAAGATCCGGATCGGGATGCCTGGTTAACGAATTTTTATACCGAAAACCATCTCGCCTATGAGGCCTTTCCAGACATGGTTGCCTCGCCGGAGCAGCTGAATTTCATCATTCATATGGACGGGGAGCCGTTTTATTACCCCTGTTCCGATGAACTGTTTGCCGCCATTATTGAAAAGCGTGCCGACAGTCTGCTGACCACGGCCTATATGAAGATCTGGAACCGGCTGGAGCATCTGGTAAGAGCGGTTATTGAGGACCCCTTCAAACAACGGTTTCTTCTCAGCCTGCTCTCCATTAAGTTTCAGCATGAGGCCTCTCCCAAGGTCCAGCTGCCTGGAAGAATGGAAAAAAGGCTGCTTGGTATCTTTACGACCATCAGTGAGGTCAGCAGGCCGCTTGCGGTGGAAAAAGAAACTGAAAACCGGCGGGTGGCGACTTTCCTTGAAAGTACAACCTTTCAGGAAATGATTAATTCGCTCAGCGGTCTGGATATCCAGACCAGTACAACCCTTGATGATCTTGATCTCAACCTGCATCTGCTGCGTCTCCGTCGGCTGCTCATGCTTTCATCCATGTCCATTCTCTGGGAGTCGGATACCGAGCCGGACCCCATGGAACTTGAGCGTGTCCTTGATCAACCCCTTGATTCAGAAGGGTGGCACTGGCTCTGCGGCTGGCTTAAAGATGTGCTTTCCGGAAAACGCAGGCCCTATGTGCTCTGGATTGGCGGCCGCAGCGGTGAGATAGTTGTTGATCTGGCCATTATCCGCCTGCTGATGAAGATGGGAATCAAGGTTATTCTAGCGGTCAAGCACGGATTTTTTTATAACCGGATTTCCTTTGTCGACCTGCTGGAAGACCCGGTACTGGATGTTTTGCTTGAAGATGCCGATTTTATTGCCGACCAGAAAATTTCAAAAAACGGACTTCTTGGGCACCTGGCCAGCGACAACCGGCTGCTGGTGATTTCGGACGGCACCCAGGAGCAGTTTAATCCTTTGCTCACCTCGGTTACCTTTGCCCGTGCCTTTAAAGAGGCGGATCTGGTTATCAGCCGCTGCCCGGGCAGTCGCGAATGCATAAATAATCATTTTCATTTTACCCGCGATCTGGTCTCCATTATCAGTCACCAGCCCGGCGTTGTCGATATTCTCCGTAAACCGCATCACCCCGGGGCCATACGATTTTCCGAGGTCGCCCTCCGCCGCAAAGCTGAACAGTTGATCCAGGACGTTCGCAGGGAAAAGGAGCAGGGCAAGGCCTGTATGTTTTATTCGGCAATTGTCGGTTCCATTCCAGGCCAGTTGGAAATGGCCAAGAAAATATTGAATGTGTTTGTTGATCATCTTCGCGAAACACTTCATGATGTCGTTGTTATTAACCCTGGGGAACATTTTGAAGAGGGGATGGATGCCGATGATATCATGTACATGTGGGAGATCTTTCAACGTTCAGGCGTGATCGATATCTGGCGCTTTCAATCTGTTGCCGACATTGAGAAGGCCTTTGACCTCATGGGCGAAAAGGTTCCACCTGAATGGACCGGCAAGGATTCCACCTATTCCACCGGCTGCACCAAGGAGATGGAAATCGCCATGGATATGCAGAAAAAATATCCGGAAATGCAACTCATCGGTCCATCCTGGGAAAAGTTCCTGCGCCGTAGAGAGTACGGGGTCGGCAAACTGTATGATCGCGCACTGGCTGATGGTGATTAACTTTTTTTTAACGGAGAACAGCGGAGGAATTAAAAGAATAAAAAAAAATTGTAAACAGGTCTGGCTTTAGCATATACTTATGTGAGAATGGTATTTTTTATGCAGCATGAACCATGCAGAATCTATCATAGTATTATGAGCATATCAAAAAAAACATTCGTTCTTACCGCCTTTCTATGGTCCCAGTTTTTTCTGCCTGTTCACGCGGCACCAATCCCTCCTGATGCAGATGCTCTGTCGGATACATTAATTGATCTGGACCTTGAATCACTCATGGATGTCGAGGTCTATGCGGCATCCAAAAAAACACAACGGCTCAGCGATATAAGTTCTGCAGTCTTTGTCATCAATCAGGATATGATACGCCGTTCAGGCCTGACTGAAATTCCGGAGATCCTTCGTCTTGCTCCCGGTGTTCAGGTTTCACGCATCAACGGTAATGCCTGGTCGGTCAGCATTCGTGGCGGCAGTGGTCGTTACGGCGATAAGCTGCTGGTGATGATTGACGGTCGATCCATCTATACCCTGCTCTTTGCCGGGGTGTACTGGGAAGATCAGGACCTGGTGCTGGCTGATATTGATCGGATTGAGGTTATCCGCGGCCCTGGAGCCGCCATCTGGGGCGCCAATGCCGTTAATGGTGTGATAAATATAATTACCAAAGCCGCATCGGAAACCCAGGGACTCCATGTCAATGTCTCCACCGGAACCATGAATTCCGGGCTGGCAGGAATGCGATACGGCGGTACCATAAGCGAGAATGCCCATTACCGGGTCAGTCTGAAATATCGTCAGCAGGTTACGTTTGACCGACCCGACGGAGGCGAAAATCATGATGGCCTCCAGGTCGGGCACGGTAGCTTTCGGACTGACTGGGAACCGAATTCACGGGACAGTTTCAGCCTGCAGGGCGCAATGTTTGACGGAACTGTTGAGGAGAACATGGTCGAGTTTTTTCCCGTACCTCCCTATGCCGGTCGGGTGCAGGAAGATGATGACAGCCGGGGCTGGGATGTGGTCGGTTCCTGGAGTCGGCAGGTCAGTGCCGGCAACCAGATTGATCTCAAGCTGTACTACGATGATGCTCACCGTGACTCGTTTTTCTATTCTTCGGATCTCGACACCTTTGATCTTGCCCTGCAGCAGCAGTTTGTGATCGGCCGTCGGCAGAACGTGATCTATGGATTCAGGTACAGGTATACTGGAACGGAGATAGAGGGGAAAACCAATTTCCTGGTCGCCCATGAGAGTCGTTCCGACTATCTGTACAGTTTTTTTCTCCAGGATGAGATTGCCCTGCTTGAAAAAGAGCTGTTCCTTACTCTGGGCAGCAAGTTTGAGTATCAGAGCTTCACTGGTTTTGAAGTGCAGCCGACCCTGCGTTTATTGTGGAATGTCAACCAGACCAACAGCCTGTGGACAGCGGTCTCCAGGGCTGTTCGGACCCCTTCCATCGGTGAACAGGAGATGGCCCTTGAATATGGATACATGCCGGTTGACGGCAATCCTGATCAACTGGTCGGTTTCTGGATCCTGGGAAATTCGGATCTTGATTCCGAGACTCTAATTGCCTATGAGGCTGGTTTCCGCAGTGAGCTGACGTCTGCTCTCAGTGTGGATCTCGCTCTGTTTTATAACCAGTACGATGATGTGCGTGGTTTTGAATTGCTGACGCCTGCTCCGGTTCTTGAACCGGTTCCGCATTTGCGTACCGGCATGCAGATGGCCAACAATGTATCCGGCCACGGCTATGGTTTTGAACTGAGCGCTGACTGGAAACCGGTCAAAACCCTCAGGTTCCGGGCTAATTATTCAAATATCCAGATTGAGACGGATGAGGCGGCCGGGGCGCCTGATTTCCTGGACCAGGAATTTGCCGGAAAAGCACCGACATCACTGTACACCCTCTCCATGGACTGGGCACCACGGTCTGATATGGATCTTGGTATGTACCTCTATGGTTCCTCCCGATTGAACTATTCAGCCGACCCTGTTCCGGATTACATTCGATTTGATCTTCGTCTTGCCTGGCGTCCGGTTACCGGGGTGGAACTCAGCCTGGTGGGCCGCAATCTTTTTGATTCGGAACATACCGAGTACCCTTCAACCGATGCCCTGCTCAACAGTGATATTCCGCAAAGCATCTATGCCGGGCTGACACTTGATTTCTAGGCCAAAACCGGGGAACGACGTCTCCATGCTCTTTAACTGCACTCTACAATTTATAATCCTGTTCTGTTCAGGATTGTTGATTGTCTTGCAGCCTGAACCGGCCTCTGCAGGCCGACAGGCCGAGGAGACGCAGTTGAAAGCAGCCTATATCTATAATTTCGGTAAGTATGTCACCTGGCCGATGATTACGGCAACCGACCCTCTTGATATCTGTCTTCTTGGGCCGGACCCTCTGGCCGATCCTTTGCAGAAACTTGAAGAAAAAAAAATCGGGGATCGTGAAATAACCTTTTATCTCCTTGATTCCACTTCCATTAAGACCGACTGTGAGATGCTGTTTATAAGTCGTAGCCAACAGGAGCAACTTGCAGGCACTCTGGCCCAACTCGAAGACAATGCAGTGTTAACCATCTCCGATATCCAGGGGTTTGCCGGCAAAGGCGGGATGATAGAACTGGTGAGAAAAGAAAATAAAATCCGGTTTGTCATCAATATTGACAGTGTCCAGAGGGCCGGCCTGGTTATCAGTTCCCGTCTGCTCAGGCTGGCAACGATTCTGTCCGGAGACCGACAGCCATGAAGGCCTGGTTTAGAAATCTCTCTATTCGGTTGAAGTTGACGATTAGTCTTTCCGCTCTTGCCCTGGTGTTGCTGGTGACATCAAGCACGGTTTTTTTTGTTAGAGATGTACAGGCCACTCGGGAAAACTTACGTCATACTCTGTCTACTCTTGCAAAACTGATTGCCGTTGAGACCATTCCGGCGATTGAATTTGACGATGTTCAGGCGGCAACGGAAAATCTTGCCGGTCTCAAAACATTTTCCTCCATTGTTGCTGCTCGTATTTATACTGCGGAAGGTTCTCTTTTTGCGCTCTACTCCGCATCCGGTAAACACAACGCAAGCCTTCCGGCCGACCTTGACTTCTGGCATGAAAAACAACATAAGCAACTGGCTTTTGAGACCCTTGGTCTTATGCACCTTCGTCAGCCGATCGTTTTCGGGCCTAAGGTTGTCGGCTATATTCATCTGGTTGATGATCAACGTGATGTAAACAAGATTATCCTTGGCCATATTCAGTTGACCCTGATGATCACCGGAGGCCTGTTTTTTCTTGCCTTTGTCACCGCCATGTATCTGTCGAGAATGCTGGCCGGACCGTTGCAAAGGCTGACCGAGGTGGTGGCCGATGTCGCTAGTAAGCATAATTACAGCTGCAGAGTCGAGCAGGAAAGCAAGGATGAGATCGGCCAGCTGATCGGCGGGTTCAATCATATGCTGGAACAGCTGGAGCAGAGGGAGCAGGAAATCACCAGTTACCGATCTTCCCTGGAGAAAAAAGTAAAAGAGCGTACCGCGCGGCTGAAAGAAGAGAAAGAACGGGCTGAACTTGCCAATCGGGCAAAATCACAATTCCTGGCCTCGATGAGCCATGAGATCCGCACCCCGATGAACGGCATCCTGGGGATGGCCGATCTTCTTGCCAAGACAAAGCTTGACCCGAGACAGCAGGAGACACTTGCAACCATTCGTTACTCAGGAGAGAGCCTGCTGGTCCTGATAAATGACATCCTCGACCTGTCCAAAGTCGAGTCAGGAAAAATTGAACTTGAACGGGTTCATTTTGAACCAGGCAGTCTGGTGGAGCAAACCTTAAGCCTGTTCACGGAAATGGCCAGAAAAAAACGGATTGAACTGGTGTCCGCTATAGATCCTGCTTTGCCGGGTGAGGTTGTCGGCGACATGCAGCGGATCCGTCAGGTACTGACAAATCTTGTCGGCAATGCGGTCAAGTTTACCGACCAGGGACAGGTTGTGGTCAGCTGTTCCGCCGTTCTGCAAGATAATGACTGTCATCTTCGGATTACAGTTATTGACAGCGGGATCGGTATCAGTGCATCCGCGTTGCCGACTATTTTTGATTCATTTACCCAGGCGGATGGCTCCACAACCAGGAAATACGGTGGGACCGGCCTGGGGCTGTCAATTTCCAATAAGTTAATGAAACTCATGGGCGGGACCCTGGAGGTGGATAGTACGCTCGGGCAGGGGGCAACCTTTACCATGCACCTTGACCTGGATGTGGCTGATCCAAAACCCCTGCTTTCATCAAGGAGATTGCAGGGAATCCGCATTGCCCTTGTTGATGATAATGATGCAAATAGAAAATCTGTTGAACGACAACTTGTTTCCTGGGGCGCCGACGTCCTGAGTTTTGCCGATTCTTCTAAGATGTTGAAAGAATTGTCCTCTGTCGAAGATATAGAAAATTTTGATGTTCTTCTGCTTGACTGTGGAATGCCAGGTATAAGTGGTGTTGAACTGGCGAACACCTTGTACGACCGGAAGGGGCCTGTTTTTCCACAAATCATCATGGCCTGTGTACAGGAATGCGACAGTCGCCAATGCGGCGGGATCATAGATGAATTGGTGTTTAAACCCATAGGGCGAAAACAGCTTCACGATACGATTCTGTATAGTCTTGGGCGTCAGAGCAGGGTGGAGCACTCAACAAAGACCTTTGATCAGGAAAACATCAAGGGGCGTCTACAGGCAAGTCACCTGCGACTCCTCATTGCCGAGGATAGTGAAGTCAATCGCGATGTCCTGCTGGCAATGCTTAAGGATCTTGGCCTGGAACCTGATGTGGCGGAAAATGGTTTTGAAGCCTTAGAGTTATACCAGAAAAATACATACGATTTTATTTTCATGGATTGCCAGATGCCGCTTCTGGACGGCTATAGCGCCACCAGGCGCATTCGTGTCTGGGAAGCCGGATCGGCCAGGCGGGTTCCGATTGTCGCTCTGACAGCAAACGCACTGATCGGTGACCGGCAGAGGGCGCTTGATGCCGGTATTGATGATTATCTGGCCAAACCGTTTCGTCAGGAAGAACTGGCAAAAATTTTATATTCCTGGACTCTTGTCGATCAGGAACGACAACAGAAAATGGAACCGATCGATCACCTGCCTGAGCAGGTGAAGGATGCTCCCTCAATTGATCTCAACGTCTTACAGAGTTATAAAAATATCCAGGACGGAAAAGGGGAGAGTTTACTTGAGGTCATCCTTTCCGGATATATTAACAGTGCGTCTCCATACCTTGCAGATCTCAATCAGGCCATTAACGCTTGTGACTCTGAAAACGTTCGTTCGATTGCGCATAAATTTAAATCAATTGCCGGTCAGGCCGGGGCGATACGTTTGATGAATCTGCTTGCAGAGTTGGAAGAATCGGCCGACGGCACGGCTTCAGCAACTGTGCTTGACGGATTAATGAACGATATCGAGGCTGAATGTCATATAGTATCTAAAAAGTTACCTCTTATCCTTCGGGAAATCTGATTCCATCTGCTTTCCAGCCATTACTTGTTTGCGGTATGGCCCGTCAAAATGGGCTGTACGCTTTGTACTGCCTGCCCGGTCCCTGCCATGCCGGTTTGACTTTCCCTGTAAAAAGTTATTTGCAATTTCATATCTATCCATGCTAGTTTAAAGGTTTTTTATTCAGGATCACAGATTGATTTTACGCACGTATTAATTAACCAATACCGTTTCTACATGATGAACCGGCAGTTCCATTTTATCAGACACGCCCAGACAACCGCTCCTTCCGGATCACTGGTAGGGGGTACTGATGTTGACTTGTCGGAACAGGGGGTACTCCAAGCCGAAAGACTGGCTGATCGTCTACCCAAAGGCTTGCCCTGTCTGTGCAGTCCCATGCGCAGGTGTCGGCAGACTCTGGAGAGGTTACAGGCCGGAGGCGTGGTCTCTGAGGTGGTCTTTGACGATCGGCTGCGGGAAATTAATTTCGGAGAATGGGAGATGAAGACCTTTGCCGACATTACCGATAACGGCGCCGACATTGACGCCTGGATGGAGTATTATCATTTTACCTTTCCCGGTGGAGAGTCGGTTGCCCATTTTGTTGCAAGGCTTCAGGATCTACTGGTTGAATACCGTACCCGGCCCGATGAAGAGATTCTTGTCCTGACCCATGGCGGTGTTATCCGTACTCTGCTCTGTCTGGCTCTGGGGCTTGATATTAAAAATTATCTGTTATTTAATGTCCTGTTTGCTTCCTGGAGCACGGTTGAACTCTACTCGGATGGTGGTGTACTGACCGCCCTGAACAGGTAACCTGTAATGGCACCTCTGATCCTGATTACCGGCGGCTGTCGGTCGGGTAAATCCGGCTTTGGCCAGCAACTGGCCGAAGACATCCCGGGCGAGCGCCTTTTTATTGCAACCTGTCCCTGCCTGGATGAAGAAATGGCCCTACGAATTACCAGGCATCAGCAGGATCGAAAAAATAAAGGCTGGCAGACCGTTGAGGAGCCGTTGGTAGCGACCGATGTCATAAATGCAGCTGCACCGGGCATGACGATTCTGCTGGACTGCCTGACCCTGTGGATCAGCAATCTTCTCTTTGCCGCCGAAGATGAGGGCCGTGAACTGACTGAGGACCTCATGACTGTGGAAGCCTCGCGGCTGGCGACCGCTGCCTGTAGCCATGAGGGAGCCGTACTGATGGTGACCAATGAAGTCGGGCTGGGTATTGTCCCTGAAAATGCACTGGCCAGGAGGTATCGGGACCTTGTCGGCCGTTGTAATCAGACCCTTGCAAGGGCAGCCGATCAAGTCTATCTGGTCAGCTGTGGAATCCCCCTGCAATTAAAATAACAGTAAACAACCATGAAAAATAAAGACAGTATCTCCTTCCTGGAGGCGGCATATCGCGATATTTTCCCTCAGGACTCCTGGTCCAGAGATCAGGCCACAGCCCATCTTGAACAGTTGACCATGCCCCACTGGGCCCTTGGCCGCCTGATGGACCTTGCCGTTGATCTGGCCGGCATGACCCGCTCGGTAGATCCACCGGTAGCCCGCAAGACCGTGGTGATCATGGTCGGTGACCATGGCGTAACCGCTGAGGGAATTTCAAAGTATCCATCTGAAGTTACGGCCCAGATGGTCTATAATTTTATTGCAGGAGGAGCCGGGATCAATGCCCTGGCCCGTCAGGCCGGGGCGGATGTGAAAGTTGTCGACATGGGGGCAGCAGCCGATTTTAGCGAACTTGCCGGCAACGGAAAAATTATTTCAAAAAAAATCGGCTGGGGAACGGAAAATATTGTCCGGGGACCGGCCATGACCAGAACCCATGCGGTGCTGGCTGTTGAGGCCGGAATCGAGGTGGCCAACGATCTTGCCGACAGCGTTGACGTGTTCGGCACCGGTGATATGGGGATCGGCAATACCACGCCGAGTACCGCTGTTGTTGCGGCAATCACCGGCAAACCGGTTGCTGAACTGACCGGGCGGGGAACCGGGCTTGATGACGATGGTCTGGAGAAAAAAATACAGATTATTGAGAAGGCCCTTGATGTCAACCGGCCAGATACCAAAGACGGCATGGATGTACTGGCCAAGGTCGGCGGTTTTGAGATTGCCGGAATCGCCGGGCTCATTCTCGGGGCTGCCGCCAACCGTAAGCCGGTTATTGTCGACGGTTTTATTTCCACTGCCGGAGCGCTCATTGCCCAGAGCCTTGAGCCCTTTGTCCGGGATTATATTATCTGTGCCCATCGCAGCGTTGAGCCCGGCCACCGTGCCATGCATGAAAAGCTCGGCTGCGAACCTCTGCTGGATTTGAACATGCGCCTGGGCGAGGGAACAGGAGCTGCCCTGGCAATGAATCTTGTCGATGCAGCCAAGGCGATTCTTACCGAGGTCGCCACCTTTGAAGATGCCGGGGTAACCGGAACAGCGGTTGAGGAGTAGGGCTGAACGATGCAGCAGCTTCAAACCCTGGGCATACCCGGTCAATGATTGAATGCAGAGTTTTCCTGTGCATGTGAAAGAGCTTGCCGCCCGGTTTGTTGCCGCAATCCGGTTTCTCACTATCTTTCCCTTCCCCGGCAAAATCGGTCACGGCAGTGCTGAACTCGGCGCTTCAACTCCGTTTTTTCCGATAATCGGCCTGATCCTTGGCTGTATTGGTGCCGCAACCTGCTGGCTCCTCTGGTCCGTGCTTCCGCCTCTGGTGGCAGCCGTTCTCCTGACAACGGTGCTGCTCGGGTTTTCCGGCGGCCTCCATCTTGATGGACTTGCCGATACTGCAGACGGTTTTTTCAGTGCCCGTCCCCGGGATCAAATTCTTGTTATCATGCGGGACAGCCGGATCGGGGCCATGGGTGTCATTGCTCTTTTTTTTGTGCTCCTGCTTAAGGTCTCCGCCTTTGCCGGGTTGAGTCGATCTGATGCCCTGATGGCAGCAGTGCTCATGCCGGTGGCCGGTCGATGTGCTATTCTTCTCCTCATGGCCTTGCTCCCCTACGCCCGGCCCGAAGGCGGGTTGGGAACCCTGTTTTATACCCGCCGCTCCCGCCTGACCGGGGTCTGGGCATTTTTGTTTTTCAGTTTTCTTGCATGGCTGCTGCTTGGTAACGGCTGCTGGTTACCCATCACACTTTTTACTCTGACAGTTTTGGGATTTTCTTTTTTTTGTAAACGAGTAATCGGGGGGGCCACCGGAGATACGCTTGGTGCCGCCTGTGAACTGTGCGAGGCCTGCACGGCGCTGGCAATCGCTGCTCTTACCTGGAGTGTATGATGAGTGCACACGGCGGAAACCTGAACCGGCTGGCGGAAAAACTTGGATGCCGGCCGCAAGATATTCTCGATTTCAGTGCCAATATCAACCCGCTTGGCCCGCCGTCCTGTTTGCGCCGGGTCATTAACAACCACATTCAGGATCTTGTTCACTATCCGGATCCGGACTGCAAAGCTCTGGTTCAGGCCATTTCCGCAACGTATGGGCTTAATGCAGACCAGATTGTCGTCGGCAACGGCACCTCGGAGCTGCTGTTTAAGCTGCCCGCAGTGCTCAAGCCGAAAAGGGCAGTCATCCCGGCTCCGGCCTACATCGATTACGCCCGGGCCTGCAGTCAGGCGGATGTTCCGGTCCGGTATATTGATCTTGATTCGGATTCAGGTTTTGCGCCTGATCTGGAGCAGCTTGAAGAGACAATCAAACCCGGGGATCTGCTCATTCTCGGTCAGCCGAACAATCCCACCGGCACACTTGTAGATCGTGAGCAACTGATTGCACTCATGGAACGTCAGCCTGAGGTTTTTTTTATTATTGATGAGGCCTTTGCCGTTTTTGTCGGCTCATATACAAGTGTTGCCGGTTGTGCTGCCAACTGTATCACCCTGTGCTCCCTAACAAAAATATTTGCCATTCCCGGTCTGCGACTCGGGTTTCTTACCGCATCTTTTGAGATTTGCCGAAAGGTTGAGCAGCAATCCGCTCCCTGGGCGGTGAACACACTTGCCCAGGCCGTTGGCATCGCCTGTCTTGAGGATGAGCAATATATTAAAGAAACCCACCTGCTGGTCGATGGCCAGCGGCAATACCTGATTGAAACACTTGGTAAAATCCCACATCTTTACCCGCATGAGGGGACAGCTGATTTTATCCTCATTCGCTCCGATCACCCGCAATATTCGGGGACGGCACTTGCTGAAGCGTTACTTGCCGGACATCGTATTGCCGTTCGCAGTTGTGCAAATTATCAGAATCTGGATGACTCCTTTTTCAGGGTAGCGATTCGAAGCGAGCCTGAAAACAGAAGGCTTGTCCAGGCATTGCAATCAATAGTCCAGCCGTCTTTCCACCGTCAACCTGTTCGAGCCAAAAAGAAACCCGCATTGATGCTGCTTGGCACCGGGTCTGATGTGGGAAAGAGTGTACTGGTTGCCGCCCTTGGCCGTATCCTGCTCCAGGATGGTTTGCGGGTTGCTCCGTTCAAGGCCCAGAATATGTCGCTCAACTCCTATGTCACCCGGGACGGTGGAGAAATGGGACGGGCCCAAGTGGTCCAGGCCCAGGCCTGCAGGCTGGACCCGGATGTGCGTATGAACCCGGTTCTGCTCAAACCATCTTCGGATGTCGGCAGTCAGGTGATCGTCAACGGCCGACCGGTCGGCAATATGAAAGTGGCGCAATATGTGGCCTATAAGTCCGAGATATGGCAGAAGGTTTGCAGGGCCTATGACAGTCTTTCTGCCGATTATGATGTTCTTTTACTTGAAGGGGCCGGCAGTCCGGGTGAGGTCAACTTAAAGGCCCATGACATCGTCAACACCCGGATGGCCGGATATGCGGAGGCAAAAGCCCTTTTAGTCGGTGATATCGACCGGGGCGGGGTCTATGCCTCATTTATCGGTCATCTGGAAGTAATGGACCCCTGGGAGCGTGAGCTGATTGCCGGGTTTGTGGTCAATCGGTTCCGGGGCGATGCCTCCCTGCTTGCCGATGCCCATGAGTACATGCTGGATCATACCGCTAAGCCGGTTCTAGGGGTTATACCCTATCTCAAGAATCTCGGCCTGCCCCAGGAGGATTCGGTCAGTTTTAAGGCAGGTCTTTGTACATCCGACCGACCTGCCGGACCCCATGTTGAGGTGGTTGTGATCGACCTGCCGCATATTTCAAATTTTACCGACATAGAACCGTTTTTTGAAGAGTCCGATGTCTTTCTCCGAATCGTTGGCAATCAGGAAGAGATCGGTACTCCGGATGCCATCATTCTGCCCGGGAGTAAAAACGTACCCGGTGATCTCGTTTTTTTACACGCGTCCGGTCTGGTTGATTCCATTAGTGCGGCATCAACAAAGGGTATTGAGATCGTCGGCATCTGCGGCGGTTTTCAAATGCTGGGCCACCGAGTAACGGACACCCACGGAATCGAGGGCAAAATTGGTGAGGAGTGCCAAGGTCTTGGTTTGCTTGACATGGAAACCGCCCTTGCGTTTAAAAAAATATTGACCAGTAAAACCGGTCTCCATCTCCCTTCCGGCTGCCGGGTGCAGGGTTATGAAATTCACCACGGCCTCAGTCACGGCAGCGGACAGGCGATCATTACCTTTGATGACGGTTCTTCCTGTGGACAGGAGGCAGATTCAAAATCAAAAAATATCTGGGGATCGTACCTGCACGGTATCTTTGACGGCGATGGTTTCCGGCGCTGGTGGATCAATCGGTTGCGAACCAAAAAAGGGCTGGAGCCGCTTCCCGGACAGGGCGCAGTCTATGACCTTGAACCGGCCCTGGACCGGCTGGCGCAGGTGGTTCGTGAAAACCTGGACATGAACACCATCTACCGGTTGTTGGCGCTGTAGTTTTTTATGGAGCAAGTCGTGGACTTTCTGCAGCAGGTTTTTTCCGGCTTCCCCATGTCGGCCGCAGCTTTTGTCCCGGCCCTGTGGCTTGCCTGGCTGCTTGATCTGCTTGTCGGTGATCCACGCAGCATGCCCCATCCGGTGGTGCTGATCGCCCGGATTGCCGCCGGGATGGAATCATTTTTTGGGAAAAATAAATTTTTTGGTGAAAAAAAAATCTCTCCGACAAGGGCAGGGCGGTTCACTGTTCTCTCCACCTTGTTGATCTGCGGTATCATCTCTGTTGTGCTCTTTATTTTTCTGTCCCTGATCTCACCGTGGGCGCTCTTTGCAGGCAGCGTTCTGCTTCTGTATGCGACTACCGCTCTGCGCAGTCTTGCCGACCATGCAATGAATGTCTATAACCGGCTGGGTGAAACCCTTCAAACAGGTGATCTCAAGTCTGCACGCGAAAGTGTCGGCCGGATTGTCGGTCGTGAGACAAAAGAGCTTGATGAGGCCGGTGTTATCCGGGCCTGCGTGGAGAGTGTGGCCGAAAATATGTCCGATGGTGTGATTGCTCCTCTTTTCTTCGCAGTTCTTGCAGCAGTAATTTGCAGTGTACTTGGACTTGGCCGATTCAGTGTCCCGGCGGCAGCCCTTGCAGCAGTTTTGTACAAGACCGTAAATACCATGGATTCCATGTTCGGGTATAAAAATGAAAAATATCTTCAGTTTGGCAGATCGGCAGCCTTGCTGGATGATGCTGTCAACTCTATTCCTGCCCGATTGACAGCTTTTGGCCTGGTTTTTGCTAGTTTTCTTACAGGAAGAAACGGCCGAGCGGTCTGGAAAATTCTGCGTCGTGATAAACAGCAGCATGCCAGTCCCAATGCAGGGTTTCCAGAGGCAGCCATGGCCGGGGCTCTGGGAATTCAACTTGGCGGCAGCAGCAGGTATTTCGGCAAAACAGTGGAGAAACCGACCCTTGGCGATGATATCCACGCTCCGAACAGAGAACACATAAAAGATGCGGTTCGACTTATGATCCTCAGTTCAATACTGAGTCTGTTGGTTTTTTCAATAACGTATTGTGCAGTTTTGTAATTAACCGGGCCGGAAAGTATAAAAAGTTGTACTTTCTCTGCCGGGAATGCTTGACAAAAGATTCAATTGGGTCTAAATTAATACAACCTGAATGGTTATCAAACCTCTAATACAACACGTCCAATGAAGCGAACCTCAGCGCTTTTCTTTATTCTAGTCAGCCTGTTTTTCTCAGGATCTGTTTTGGCCGAGATCACGACGGATACACCCGTTTTATCTGAACAGTCGGAGTACATCCTTACTCTGAACAGTCTGAGTCTGGAAGAACAGGAATGGTTCAGGACCTTTCAAGAGGGAACCTTTCTTATAGACGGCTGGCAGACTATAACCGAAGAGTTACTGGCCAGTACTCCGGAAAACCTGCGTGAACACCAGAAAAAGCGTCTTGATCAGCTTGGCCTTAAAATAGGCCTGGAGTGGTCAAGGGATAATGATATTCGACGGGTTGATACCAGGATGCTGCAACAGTGGGGAAAGGCTCTGAAAAAAACCGCAAAAAAGAATCCGGAGCAGTTGCCTGAAGTTATTGTCTCCATCGATCAGGAGATTAACAGCATACTCAACTGATATTTCCCTCGATATAAATCTTCAAAGGCCTCAAGAGGATTTCTCCTCCTGAGGCCTTTTTTTTCTGGTTACGTACAAAACGCAGCTAATTTTCCGTCATCCCCGAGTGGTTACGCAGCATGTAACCAGCATGGCTGGACCAAGATTTTACAGGTTTCAGCCACAACGAACGATGAAAATAGCCCTGGATCGGCTCACTTCGTGGGCGTTTTTCGGATAAACCATCATTCCCGGCACGCCGGGCACAACAAACGATGAAAATACTCTGTACAAACAGATGAGTCATGACAATCTTATTCCAAACCATTTTTTTTTGGAATACAAACAATTGGAGGATTGCCATGACTCAA
>JAJRQC010000129.1 GCA_024280455.1 Deltaproteobacteria bacterium
GTAGCCGCGTGCGGCGGGGCGTCAATAAAATCGGCTCTCAAGAACTTGTTGAACAATGATGGAATCGGTCTACTCGACCAGTGCGGTTATTCTGCGATATTACCGATATTACCGATATTTTTCGTTAGCTTGACGGCTATGACGAAAACGGGGCATTCCAACAAAAGAATGCCCCGGAGCGGAAGGATTCGAAACCGAATCAGTTGATCGGAATCCGGCGAAACGCTGGTCTGGTCTCTTTTAACTTAGGCAGCTCGATGCGCAGAATCCCTTTTCGATATTTCGCCTTGATCCTGCTCTGATCTACCGGTGCCGGCAGAGGTATGGCCCGTTCAAAACGGCCATAGGCACACTCAACCACATGGTACCGGCCATGAGTTGATTCCCGTTCGGTCCTCTTTTCACCCCGAATGATCAGAATATCATCCACCACTTCAATGTCAAAATCACTCCGCTTCATACCCGGAGTCTCGATCCGGACAACGACCTGTTTGGGATCATCAAAGACCTCTGCCGCCAGCACCCCCCAGCCGATATTACGGTGACTGGTTTCAACCAGTTCCTGTTTATCCTCATCTTTTCCGGGTTTACCCGGCAGGGAAAAGCGGGTGATGGCACTGGACGCCTTTTGGGTGAGGCTGTTCCATCCTTCAACTACACTATCCCAAACCTGGCCAAATCCCTGACGAAGCTGTGTCAATGTTGCCATAACAGTTACCTCCTTTGCAGATGTTCAGAAATATTCATTGAGTGACATACCAAACACCACTCAGGCCTCCGCAGGTTGCCCCCGGATCAAAAGCACTCTCCTTCCACCTGCAAAATAAACCTGCTCTCCCGCTTCGTCAAGATGACAAATTTATTTTTTTTACCGGCCCCGGCCAGCAGCAATCAGCAGTAATCGAAAAACACTCAGATCTGCACTGTTACCGGATCATCATCCCGGTGAACAACCCTCCACAACTGTTCTTCCACATCAAAACCAGCAATCTTATCTATATCCATCTTCAGGTATTTCCCTTTACCTTCCACGGCTACGTTGCCATCGGCCAGAAGAATCTCGCCGCTGCCTTCAAAAATGCGTTTGCCGTCTTTTGTTACCCGGGCCAGCACCCGAACTTCACCATCCAGGGGAATCGGTTTTTTAAGCCGCATGGAAAAATCAACCGTTACGCCCCATATATTGTCGGACTGATGAATCATCATGGTTCTGCCGATGGTCTCGTCAAGAATGGTCGCGGCCAGCCCACCGTGCAGACGACCGGGATAGCCCTGATGTTCCTCTGCCGGTTGAAAAATACCGAGCAGCTCGCCGGTTTCCAGCTCATAAAACCGGCTTTTCAGACCGAAACTGTTGTCCAGCCCGCAGGCAAAACACATTTTTGAATTGGGCTGCTTGCCGGTCACCCTGATCTCTTTCATGTTCCCTCTCCCCTGATATTCCAAACTCCATGTTTGAGAACTCAGCATGTACCACATATATTTGGAGACTTCAAAAGGAGGTTCAGGAACGCGGGTCCTGTAAAAGAACATGGGGGATTCGAGTTCGACAAGACAAACCGGGTTTTTTTTTGTAAGCTGGCGCAATCGCGCAATGCAGAGGAACGATTATGCACTACATGATGTTCCCGGTTCTCGGTACGCGGAGGGGAAGAAACAACATTTATAATTGTCGATGTCGTAAAAAGTCACGAGACCGACGGCGGGAAGGTCGTATCATCTTGTAATTCCGTTCTGTGCAAGTAGCGATTTTGACCTTTTACGAGTCCATCATTATTCAATTTTTCCCATTTTCTTTTTCCGGAAGTCTTCGCTATCGACGACACCGACACTGAATGTGACAACGTAGAAATAAGATGAATTAAGATCTAAACTGGATAGCACAATGAAAATACGAATCGGTTCCAGAAAAAGCAAGCTGGCCATGTGGCAGACCTATTACGTTCAGGACAAGTTGACCAAAGCAGGTGTTGACACGGAAATTATCACCATGGAGACCAAGGGCGACAAGATCCTTGATACCTCGATCGCCAAGATCGGTTCCAAAGGGGTGTTTACCGAGGAACTCGAAGAACAGCTGGCCAACGGCGACATCGATATTGCCGTACACAGTGCCAAGGATATGCCCTCTGTCCTGCCGGAAGAATTTGAACTGATCGCCTTTACCGACCGGGAAGAATCGAACGATGTTCTGGTCAGCCATAATCCGGAACTCAGCCTTGAAAATCAGACAAAAAAAATCGTTATCGGCACCTCATCGGTTCGGCGGCGGGCCCTTTTAAAATTGTACTATCCCCATGTTGAAACCGTTGATATACGGGGCAACCTGCAGACTCGGATCAAAAAAATGCAGGACGGACTCTGTGACGGCATCCTGCTGGCCTATGCCGGTGTCCACCGGATGAATCTCGAGTCCATGATTGTCCGGCATTTCCCGGTCGATAAATTTGTTCCGCCCGTGGGCCAGGGATGCGTTGCCATTGAGGCGGCAGGGACCCTGCCGATAGAAAAAAAAGAAATGATTCGCTCCTGTATCAACAATCCGGACAGTGAGACCTGCCTGCTGGCGGAACGGGCGTTTCTACGCTGTCTGGAAGGGGGCTGTTCCATTCCGGCCTTTGCTCTGGCGACCCTGGACGGGAATACACTATCCCTGTCAGGCGGTCTGGTCAGCCTGGATGGCACTAAAAATATCACATCCACCAGGATCGGCTCAAGAGCCGAAGCCCAAAGCATCGGCAAAGAGCTGGGTACCTTTATTCTTGGTTCAGGCGGCAAAGAACTGCTGGCCGATATCAGAAGCCTGCAGGATTGAGGAAAAACCAAGACTCGTCCTGATTTCTTACTGCAAGAGGTGTCGTAATGTTGAATGAGCTCACCGTCAATTTCAGCAACCTGCTTCTATCGCTTTCCGATGCTGTGGATCTCGCCAACGCAAAAATCGCTTCTCACCAGATGCGAACAGCTTTTATCACCTGGCAACTCTGCCGGGCCGCGCAACTGCCCGAACCTGAGGCCAATCAACTCTACATGGCCGCACTCCTGCATGATATCGGGGCGCTATCTCTAGAAGAAAAGGAACGGTTACACGCCTTTATAGAAGTTGATCTCAACACTCACTGTATTCTTGGCGAGGCCCTGTTTAACTTATCCCCCCTACTCTCTCCGGCGGCACAAGTTGTCAGATTCCACCATAAACCCTGGCGGGAATGGGAGACCCCTGTTGATTCACCGGTTGTTTTCGGATCGCAGGTATTGTATCTGGCGGATCTGCTTGAGCGATACATTGTTCGTGACCAATATATCTTGCTGCAGGTTGACGACCTGAAGAAAAAAATCCTTGCCTGTTCAGGGAATGAACTCCACCCGGAGATAATTGACCTGTTCATGCAGATCGCTTATCGAGAAGATTTCTGGTTTGATCTGACATCGCCACGGCTCTATTCTCTGCTGTTACATTCCGGCCCCTACAGGCTGACCGAAATCGGTAACAGCAGCATATTTTCCATCGCCTCTCTTTTCCGGCATATCATTGATTTTAAATCAAGATTTACCGCAGCCCACTCCACCGGGGTTGCCGAGTGTGCGGTTTTACTTTCACAGCAATTCGGCTTAACGGATTCGGAAATTGTACAGATGGAGATTGCCGGCTATTTTCATGACCTGGGAAAACTTGCCATACCCAACACTATTCTTGAAAAAACAGGGAGCCTGACAAAAGAGGAATTTGCAATCATCAGGCAGCATACTTATTTCACCTATTCGGTTTTAAATACCATAGGGGGACTTAATCAAATCAGTGAATGGGCGGCTTTTCACCACGAACGACTTGATGGTTCAGGTTATCCTTTCCATATTAGCGCCGAGAAGATTACCATAGGGGCCAGGATCATGGCTGTCTCCGACCTGTTTACTGCCGTGGCCGAGGACAGACCATACAGAAAAGGAATGAAACAGAAGGATATCGAACGTATTTTATTGTCCCAGGCAAATAAAAATGCCAATGACAAAAGGATAACAATGCTTCTGCTCGATAATTATCAGGAAATAGCATCCCGGGTAAAAGAAAAGCAGGCACTGTCCAGAGAAATGTTTGAAATGAAATTCTTGAAATGTAAACCAAAGCCCTCGTAAACAGCAACACCAACCAGAAAGTTTTTATTTATCGATGCCATAAGTAAGCGTAGACTCCCGGTAGTGATGTAACAATGACCACATGACGAACAACACGTGAGACTCCGAGAAGCCACGAAATCGACAGCTGAGAACTGGTAACGTCCTGTAATTACGTGCTGTGAAAATGATTTTCTGGACTTTTCCGAGCTCATCTTTTTTGACGTATCACCACTACCGGAAGCGGTGGCAGCGGAGTTGGGCAAACGGATCTCCCGGTCAGCGGCCAAAGGCCGGGGTATAGAGAACCGAATCTTCGGTTTCAAGGAAATCAGCGAGCTCCTGGTCGTAGAACGCACCGACGCCCTGGTATGACGAGTTTGCCGGTGATAATCCTCCATATATTCAAAGCCCCCGCAAAAAGCGCCCTGAAAGTTTGGGGATCAGGCAGCCTCTTCGCACGCTTTACGGTAAGGGTTGATGGTCATGACCGGACAGCAGGCGCTCTTGACAACCTTGTCGGCCACCGACCCGAACATGATCCGCTCCAGTCCCTTGTAGCCGTGGGTGCCCATGACAATCAGGTTGCAGTTGATTTCAACGGCATAACTCAAAATTTCTTCGCTGACATCACCGGCCAGAACTTTGCTTTTAACACCGGCAAGGCCGAAACCCTCCAGCATCGCCTTGTTCTCTTCCATAAAAGACTCCATGCGCTGCTGGGCCGAAGTGAAAATTTCTTCTTCCAGGTTCGGCAGATTGACCGGCGGCACAAAAAATCCGCTGTAATCTTCAAAATTCTGGACCACAAAAATAAGGTGCAGCTTCGCCTTGAAGGTACCGGCCACATACGCAGCCGATTTAGCCACCTTGCCGGCATTTTCAGAAAAATCAATGGGGGTCAATACGGTTTTAATTTCCTGCATAGAAAGTCTCCTCATTTAGGGTAGCCAAGAGAACATGGAAATCGATGCGATAAACCGCAGCTCATCCCATCACTTCTGTAGTATTATCGCACGGGAAGGCTCTCTTTACAAGTAGAAATCATGGTGGAAATACAAAGCTGTTGACCCTTGACTGGAAGAAGAATATAGTCGGAAAATCGTAACTGTTCAAGAGCACTTCACGGAGTCTGCGCTTACCTCTTCGTCCACTTAGACCTGCTCGAGTAGCATAAGTACGCTTTGCAGTCCTAGGTAAGCGAGGTACGAGACTCCGATCTAAGGCACTCCTGAATAGTTACGGAAAATCGTATATGAAAATTAAGCGCTTCCCCTGATACAGGCTGCGCTTCCTCTATTTCTGGAGAACACCATGGAGTTTGAACCAAAGTGGATCGCCTGGGAAATAACCCGGCGCTGCAATCTCAAATGTGTACATTGCCGATCCTCCTCGGAACTTGACGTCCTGGGACACCCTGATTTTTCTTTTGACGAGGCCAAGCGTGTTCTTGATGATATCCACAGTTACGGTGACCCGGTGATTGTTCTCTCCGGGGGAGAACCGCTGCTGCGCGACGATGTCTTTGATATTGCCGCCTACGGAACAGGGCTCGGCCTGCGCATGTGCCTGGCCACCAACGGCACCTTGGTCAATCAGGAACTCTGTGAAAAAATTAAAAAATCCGGCATTAAGATGGTCTCCCTCAGCCTCGACGGTGCAAGTGCCGACATTCACGATGATTTTCGTAATCAGTCAGGTGCCTTTGACGGGACCATGAACGCAATCAAACTCTTCAACGAGAACGGCATCCCTTTCCTCATCAACTCCTCGTTCACCAAGAGAAACAAGGAGGAGGCCCCTAAGATTTATGAGTTGGTCAAGGGCTTGGGGGCAACGGCCTGGTATCTGTTCATGATCGTACCCACCGGCCGGGGTGAGGAGATCATGGAGGAGTTGATTCCGGAGTCCGAATACGAAGACATCCTCAACTGGCACTATGATATGGAAAAAGAAGAGTCGGCCATGCTGGTCCGGCCCACCTGCGCGCCCCAGTATTACCGAATTGTCTTGCAGCGCGCCAAGGAAGATGGAGAAAAATTCAAACGCCGCAGCCTGAAATTTTCCACCGGCGGCTCCAAGGGCTGCCTGGCCGGTCAGCTGATCTGCCTGATCGATGTCGACGGCAATGTCCTGCCCTGCAGTTATTTTCCCAAGAGCGCCGGCAATATCCGTGAGCAGTCGTTCAAAGATATCTGGGAGAACTCAAAGCTGTTCCTGGAGCTTCGTGACTTCAAGAGCTACAAGGACAACTGTGGCCGCTGTGAATATGTCCACGTCTGCGGTGGATGCCGGGCCCGGGCCTATGCCATGAGCGGCGATTACCTGGCCCAGGAACCCTTCTGCAGCTACCAGCCGAAGTGAACGTTTAAACGTTTAAGCGATCAATCGTTTAAGCATTTAGACGTTCAGAAACCTGAAACCTGAAACCTGAAACCTGATATGAACGATACATTTCTCAAAGCCTGTCGCGGTGAAAAAACCGATTATACCCCTGTCTGGATCATGCGTCAGGCAGGACGATATTTACCCCAGTACCTTGAGGTCCGGGGACGCGGCAAAGGAACTTTTCTCGACCTGTGCAAGGATCCGGCCCGCTGTACCGAGGTCACCCTGCAGCCGATTGATTTTTTCAACATGGATGCGGCCATTCTTTTCTCCGACATCCTGATCCCCATGGAACCGATGGGCATGAACCTGGAGTTTCACGAGGGCAGAGGGCCGGTCTTCACCGACCCGATCCGCAACCAGAAAGATGTAGATGCACTCGTTATTCCAGATCCCGAGGCCACCATGCCTTTTGTGCTGGAGACCATAAAACTGTTGCGGGCGGAGCTCCAGGTGCCGCTGATCGGGTTTTCCGGCGCCCCGTTTACCCTGGCCACCTACCTGATTGAGGGCGGGTCCTCCAAGGTCTTTCTTGAAACCAAAAAAATGATGTTCCAGGCTCCTAAGCTGTACCATAACCTGCTGCAGAAAATCACCGACTGCACCAGTCTCTACCTGCAGGCCCAGGCAAAGGCCGGGGCCCAGACCCTGCAGATCTTTGATTCCTGGGCCGGTATTCTGGCACCGGTTGATTATGCCCGGTTCGCCCTGCCCTATGTGCAGTCGATCATCAGCGACCTGCGCAAGGTCACCGATGTACCCATCATCTACTTTGCCAACAACGGCTCGACATTAATCGAGCATACGGTGACCGCCGACGCAGACGTCCTCGGCCTTGACTGGCGCATCAACATCAAGAAGGCCATCGCCCGGGTAGGTAACCATGCGGTCCAGGGCAACCTGGACCCCATTGCCCTGTTCCTGCCCGAAGATGACCTGCGGCAGCGGATCAAACAACTGCTCGAAGATGCCGGGGAGGCAAAAGGTCATATATTTAATCTGGGCCACGGGGTTGTTCCGCAGACACCGCCGGATCAGGTACGGATTACCGTTGATGCCGTCCACGAATTTAGTACCCAGTCGTGAGGTCAGAGTTCCATGTTTGGATTTTGTAAATGTGCGTCAGGAAATAATTATGCCGGTCGGGGTGTGATTGCCACAGCGAACAAACAAATTGCCGTGCCCGATACCGCCGACTGTATCCGTCTCATGGACGAGTACGAAATGCTCGACAACATCCGACACCATTCCCTTGTGGTGGCGCGAATTGCCGATGCCCTGATTATTGAACTCCTTGAGGATCCTGTCCATACATCCGCACCGGATCGGGCTTTGGTTCTGGCAGGGGCACTGCTCCATGATATTGCCAAAACCCCCTGCCTGGACGGATCCTGCGATCATGCCACGGCAGGTGGCGATATCTGCCGCAAGCATGGCTACCCAGAGGTTGCCGACATAGTCGAGCAACATGTTATCCTTAAAGATCACGATGTTGAAAGGTATAACAGCGGCCGGTTTACGGCCATGGAAATCGTCTACTATGCCGACAAACGGGTTCGGCACAACCAGGTGGTCAGCCTGGAAGAGCGACTGGATTACATCCTGGAACATTACGGCAACAATGATCAGGAACGACATCATGTGATCCACAAAAATTTTCAACGCTGCCGGGATCTGGAACAGGCCCTGTTCAGGGTTCTCCCCTTTACGGCTGAATCCCTGGAACACCGGATACGTTTTCCGCAACTGCCGGATACAATGTGGAATGACCCGTGGGCATGAACTGTATGGAGGTTCACTTTCTCGGCGTCGGTGAGGCCTGTGACAGCCGCCACGGCAACACTTCGGCCCTGGTAACCGCCGGCGGCTGCAAAATCCTCCTCGACTGCGGTTTTTCAGTACCCCATCGTTTTTTCGGTATATGCAAGGATCCCGATTGCCTGGAATATATCTGGATTTCCCATTTTCATGGTGATCATTTCTTCGGCCTGCCCCTGCTGCTCCTGCGATTCTGGGAAATGGGCAGAACACGCCGCCTGCAGCTTATCGGCCAGGAAAGGCTCCAGGAAAAAACAATGACGGTCCTGGAACTTGCCTACCCGGGCTTTGCCAAAAAGCTCAGCTTTCCCCTGCAGTTTCACAGCGTTCAACCCGGTATCACCCTGGAGCTGGAGCAGCTGAAGTTTCAGACCACCCCGACCACCCATTCCCAGGCAAACCTCGGCCTGCTCCTTGATGATGGCCGTAAACGCCTGTACTACAGCGGTGACGGCAGGCCCACTGCCGAGGTCATCCGACTCGCGCATGGCTGTGACCTCGCCCTGCACGAGGCCTTTACCTGGGAAGATTCCATACCCAACCACGGCTCGGTCACCGGCTGCCTGCAGCTCATGGAGAAGGCGGGAATCAAACAACTGGCCCTGCTCCATATTGAACGTAAGACCAGACAAAACCGGCAGAAGGCCCTTGTTAAATTGCTCAAAGAACATCCGGATGTCCTGCTTCCTGTTGAGAACGACATCATCCATCTCGATTAAGGACATTTTTTCCGGAGGAACGGGAGACGAGTGTACCGACAACAGACAGGGTCACGTCAACGCTGCTCTGGTGCATCTCGGAGTCTATGCTTACCTGTTTGTTCTTTTCCGCGCCTGCATCGTTGACGCGACACTAGCCATGCATTACCCCTTTCAGGGTAACAAGAAAGGTGGATCCTTCCCCCTCATGACTCTCCTCTAGAAGGAGTTCACCACCATACGCCCTGACCAGTTTTCTACTGATGCCAAGGCCCAGGCCGGTTCCTTCCTCTTCCCCCTTGGTAGTAACCGGGTTGAGAACTTCATGGGCTACTCGTCCTGAAGTCTCGCCGACGTTGAGGGCGTTGTCCGGAGAGTATGTCAAAGAGACCCCATTATCCTTCTCCGGTATCCTGCGTTCTGTTGCGGGCAAATCCCGATTCCCGGCAACCATTTCGCCGACACGCCCTTGACGGAGAGGAAAGAATATGAGAACATGGTGTAGGAGTCATACCTTTTATACACGAAAAACAGCGCTCAGAAACAGATGGTCACGAATGCAACAGAATAGGATACATATGAAGTACCTCTGTTTTTCTTCGTCTCTTCTACGGGGCCTGTTCCTGCCACTGGCTCTGCTCGTCCACTTCTTATTCATAACTCCTGTTCCAGTCCCTGCTGCGCCCCAGCCGCCCATCAGGGTCGGCTATTACGAGAACCCGCCAAAACTCTTTAATCTCGACCAGGGCGCGCCCAGGGGAATTTTCGCTGAAATCCTTGAAGACATCGCCGAAAAGGAGAACTGGCATCTTCAGTGGGTGCCCGGCAGCTGGCAGGAGGGGCTGACCCGTCTTGAATCTGGTGAAATCGACATAATGCCCGATGTTGCGTACTCGCTCAAACGGGCCGAGAAGTATACCTTCTCAGACGAACCGATTCTCATTAACTGGGCGGTTCTGTATACCCGAAACGGTGTGCATGTAGATTCCCTGCTTGATCTGAACGGAAAGAGAATAGCTGTTATGCGGGGAAGCATCCATACCGACGGCCCCGAAGGGATTAAAAACCAGGTGAAAAAATTCAATCTCACATGTGAGTTTATTGAATTTGACAACTATCAGGAAGTTTTTCTTGCCCTGCAGAACGGTGTCGCCGATGTCGGCGTGGTCAACAGACTGTTTGGAGCGACTTCCCAGGAGCTGTTCGATGTCCGGCCGACAACGGTGGTTTTCAACCCCAGGCACCTTAAATTTGCCTTTCCGCCGGACGGGAACCGTACGCCCTACCTGAAAAAGACAATAGACAGCCACCTGAGAAATGCCTCTCTTGCAACAGATTCGAAAATACAACAAATAATCAGATCAAACCTGCAGGGGTTGGCGCGGGAAAATAGCGGCAGTACCAGTGAAAAAAGCATACACCTTACACCTGGGGAAAAAGAGTGGATCAGGCTGCACCCAAAAATACGGGTTGGAGTGGATCCGGAGTTTGCCCCCTTTGAATTTTTCGATAAAAACGACCAATACAGCGGTTTTGCCTCCGATTACATCAGCATTCTAAACAAACGGCTGGGCCTCAACCTTGAAATCGTCAGGCGGCCGCCCTGGAAAGAGGTCATGTCGATGGTCAAAAAAGGAGAAATCGACGTGCTTCCTGCGGTCGGTTTTACCGCTGAACGTTCCCGATTTCTGACCTTTACAAACCCGTATATCGGTTTTTACCGGATGATTTTCTGCCGGACCGAAGCGCCTTTCATATCCGGCCCGGAGGACCTGCACGATCTCACCATCGCCGTCCAGGCCAGTTCATCGCATGCAGGCTGGCTTAGAGAACACACCGATTTTACCCCTGTCTATTTCGACACCCTTGAAGACGTCATCAAGGCGGTTTCCAATGGAGACGCCGATGTCTTTATCGGCAACCTGGCCGCGTCCACCTACTGGATTCGAAAACTCAATATTATAAATCTGCGAGCGGCGGCACCGGTGTCGATGGAGCGCCGGCTCCTGCACATGGCAGTGCGAAAGGACTGGCCGATTCTGGTCGGAATACTAAACAAGGGGCTGGCTTCGATTTCACCCCGGGAGGCCGAAGAAATCCGTACCCGCTGGACGGCATCCGGCTACAACATTGGCCTTTCTTCCCGGGTGGTTCGGCAGCGAATCGGTTTAATCGTCGCTGGAGCAATGTGCATTGTTGCCCTGTTCTGGTTCTGGAACAGACGGCTGAAAAAGGAAATCGACCTGAGACAAAAGGCGGAAAGAGGCCTTCTGGATTCCCAAAAACAACTCGAGGATCGGGTCCACGACCGGACCCGTGAACTGGCCGAGGCAAACGTATCTCTTCAGCGGGAGATACGGGAGAAGGACCGGCTGCGGACAAAACTGCATCGTTCTGAAAAAATGGAGGCCCTGGGGCTTATGGCCGGCGGCGTGGCCCATGATCTCAACAATATTCTGACCGGCATCGTCGGTTATCCCGACCTTCTACTGGTCGACCTGCCCGAAAACAGTCCGTTGAGACGGCCCCTTGAAGTCATAAAGGACTCAGGAAACAGGGCAGCGGCAGTGGTCTCGGATCTGCTTACCGTTGCCAGGGGAGCGATGCGTGAAAAACTACCGACGAATCTCAACACATTGATAGACGAGTACCTCCAATCACCTGAATACAGGGAACTCAAATCACGTTTTCCCTCGATCACCTGCACGACAGTTGCCGCTCCGGATCTAAAAAATATTCTCTGTTCTCCGGTCCAGATCAAGAAATGCTTCATGAATATTATAACCAATGGTTTTGAGGCGATAGGAACTGAAGGAACGGTTTCTCTGGAAACGAAAAACGTAACAATCGAGGAAACGGAAAACAGCGTTTCTCCGGGCCCGGGAGAATGGATAACCCTTTGCGTATCCGATACCGGACCGGGTATTTCCACCGAGGATCTGGAGCACATCTTTGAGCCTTTTTATTCCAAAAAAGTTATGGGAAGAAGCGGGACCGGGTTGGGCCTTGCGATAGTCTGGAATACGGTCCACGATCATGGCGGCGGTATCCGGGTCGAAAGCAGCAGCAGGAGAACCTCTTTTACGCTTTTCTTTCCGGTGACCGACGTCTCGGAATCCGCCCGGCCTACGGAGTTGCCCTATTCCATGTTAAAGGGCAACGGAGAACGCATCCTTGTTGTTGACGATGAGCCCCAGCAGAGGGAAATAGCGACCGGCATGCTGGTGTCGATGGACTATACCGTTGACAGCGTCGGCTCGGGAGAAGAGGCAGTCCGGTTTCTGGAAAACAACCGGGTCGAGCTCCTCATACTGGACATGATTATGAAGCCGGGGATGAGCGGTCTTGAGACCTATAAGAAAATCCTGCAAATCCGCCCCGGTCAAAAGGCGATTATCGTCAGCGGCTTTTCCGAAGATGAAGAGGTCATGGAGGCCATCCAGCTAGGGGCGGCGGGATTTATCCACAAGCCATATACCTATGCCCAGCTCGGCACCGCTGTCAGAAAGGAACTCAAAAGCTCTGGAGCAGCCTCCCCTTCGCAGCCAACGCCTTGATCTCTCTTGAAGGCAGAAAAGTTCCTGTTCTGCAGGGAGTACAAAAGGTAGAGAAAGGAAAATGAGTCTTCTTACTCTCCGGATTCCACCGGATGAAAACCGGTTCATCAGGCGGCCGTAACCATCGACCGGATTGAATTCATCCCGTAATTCCGGTCGTGTTGCCTTGACAGTGCTCACTTCCGACAGGTATACTCCCAGACATATACAGTCTTTTTCTTTGTTTTGTCCGCCCCAGGCAGGCCACACATTTATCGGGAACAGGTCCATGCAGAAACTCCGTCATCCCCTTGTATTGTCCCTTATCGTTTTCTTCCTTGCCCTTGCCGCTCAGGTCCAGGCTGGCAGCCAGGCACCAGGAACGCTTGACCTGCAACAGGACCGCTACCTGCGGATGGCCGACAACTTCTTCATTATGTACGACCCGTCCACCTCCATGGACGTGCCGTATAAACAGAGCGGCCTGACCCGGCTGGAAATGGAAAAAAAGATTATCCGGGAGAGTAACAAATCCCTGCCCGAGCTCGGCTGGCAGGCCGGACTGTATCCGCACTGGAAAGGCGGGCTCTGGCTGAGTGGTTCGCCGCACGCCTTCAAGCCCTACTATCGTCTGCAGAATTACAACAATAAAGAGTACGGCCTGGCCATCGACAAACTGCCCACCATCAGCACCGGGCCGCCCATGCTGCAGATAGGAATGATGAAACTTGAACATCTGCTGGGCCTGTCCGGACGAACCCAGGTCTTTTTATTTACCGACGGTAAAGATTCCCGAGTCGACGGGGTGGAGGAACCCGAACCGCTGGCTCAGGCAAAAAAACTGGCGGGGAAATATGACGTCTGCTTTACGATTATCAGCAGCGCCGAGGGTGCAAAAGAGAAAAAACTGCTGGATGATATGGCTGCGGTCAACAGTTGTTCCCAGGTCATTGATTTCGACACCGTGGCCGAACATCCGGAACACCTGCTGGGCAAGCTGTACATGGATGCGAACAACAGCTTCAGCAACGTCCTCTTTGATTTTGACAAATATGCCGTCAAAAAAGAATATAGAAAAAATCTCGACAACCTCGGCCGATTCCTCAGGAAGAATCCGCAGGCCTATGCAGTGCTTTCAGGTTTTACCGACAGCATAGGCACTGAGGCCTACAATATTAAGCTCTCCCGGATGCGTGCGGAAAGTGTTCGCAACTATCTGCACAATAAATTTCAGATCAGCAGCAAGCGACTGCTTCCCTACTGGTACGGCTACGCCAATCCGGTGGCCACCAACAAAACCGCTCAGGGACGACAACTGAACCGACGGGTAACCATTGCCCTGCGGCAGGGTCGTTAACAGCAGATCTCGTCCGGAATAAAGCGGGCAAGATGTTATCTGATTACGTATGAAACTCAGCCAAGCCGATTTCAGGGATACCATCGCTCTTGATCTCAGGCCTGGGTTATATAAATGGTCGGATGTGGTGCGTATTCTCCAGCACTTTACCATTTCAGCGATGGTATCCCTTGCCGGCTGAGCTTTGCGGGTAATCAGAAAATGTTGAGGGTCCGGCTGCGCATGTGTCTTGACATCGTGGCCCAGGTCATTGAAGTAGAGGCTGCCGAACCCATTGCTGCAGTCCGGAAATTAAGAAGAATTAGTACCGGATGAATGTAAAGCGTTCTCCAGAATGCGCTCCAGCCCATTGACGTCGTACGGTTTGGAGATCGTAGCGACAAATCCGTATTGTTCATATTCCGCCATGACCGGATCATTGGAATAGCCGCTGGAGACTATAATCCGGGCCTTGGGGTCAAGCTGAAGCAGCAGTTCGGCTGCCTCTTTCCCCCCCATACCGCCGGGAACGGTCAAATCCAGAATAACCAGGTCAAAGGGTTTCTCAGAATCCATGGCGTTGCGATAATTTTCAACAGCCTCCTGCCCGTCACGGACCGTTGTTACCTGATGGCCGATGAAAGACAGCATCTCAGTGGCCAGTTCCCGGATCATCTCCTCATCATCCATGAGCAGAATCCTTGCCTGCCCAGGAGGAACGGATTTATTTTCAGGAGGCACCTGCACTACATCCTGCCCCCCGACCGGCAGTAAAATGGTAAAGGTTGTTCCTTTTCCAGGTGTTGAAGAAACACTGATGCGGCCGTCATGCTTCTCAAGGATGGAGTGGCAGATGGCAAGCCCGAGCCCACTGCCCTCGGTCCTGGTTGAAAAATAGGGGTCAAAAATTTTTTCGGCCACCTCGGGTGCCATACCGGGGCCGTCATCACTGATGATAATCCGTATGCAACGATCACCAAGAAACTGCAATTCTCCGGAACAGTCCCGGAAATTCTCCGCAGTTATGCGTAGCTGCCCCCCCCCCGGGCATGGCCTGCCTGGCATTGAGAATGATGTTCTGGATGACCTGGCTGATCTGTCCCGGGTCGACTTCTGCAAACCACAAATCGTCAGCAATATCATAGGAACACCGGACCGGCGAGCCCCGAAGTACAAAACCGACCGATTCCCGGATAATTTCAGAAATGGAGGCCGTCTGTTTGACCGGGTCACCTCCCTTGGAGAAGGTCAACAGTTGATTGGTCAGGTGGCGGGCCTGACCGCCGGCTTTTTCCGCCTGGGCCAGCAGGCCTTCCACCCGGTCACAGGAAATGCCCTCTGTCTGCATGCGGGCACGGGCCAGACTAATATTGCCGAGTATTGCCGCTAAAATATTGTTAAAATCATGGGCAATCCCACCGGCAAGCACCCCCACCGATTCGAGTTTTTTGACTTTGAACAGCTCCTGCTCAAGTCTGTTCTTTTCAGTTACATCACGAAAGACCACCACCACACCGATAACCTGACTTTCCGGATCGTAAATAGGGGCCGCACTATCTGCTATGGCGTGCCGGCGGCCATCACGACCAAGAAGCAGGGTATGATTGGCCAGTTCAATAATCTTCCCGGTCCGTAAGGCCTCACCGGCCGGATCGGTGCTTGATTTACCGGTTTTTTCATCGACAATATGGAAGACCGCCGGCAACGCCATCCCCCGGGCCTCATTCTGACTCCAACCGGTCAACTGCTCGGCGACCCGGTTGAGCAGAACCACCCGCCCCTCAAGATCGGTGGTGATGACACCATCACCAATACTGCGCAGGGTGACGGCAAGCTGTTCCTTCTCCCTGGCCAGAGCAAGCTCTGCTTTTTTCCTTGCATCGATATCCCGGATAACGGCAAGGACACAGCTTCGGTCACCAAAGTGGACATAATTCAGGGACACATCCCCCCAGAACAACGTCCCGTCTTTCTTTTTCCCCAACCACTCAAAACGGACTGAACCGTGGACAATGGCCTGTTCAATCTTTTCTCCCGCCTCCTGCATTCCATAGGGTGACGCCCCCTGACTGATATCCTCAACGCTCAAGCCCAACAATTCCTCAGCACTGTAACCGTACAGTTGCTCCGCCCCTGTATTGACTTCCAGAAATTTTCCGCTCTCAGGATCATGGATAATAATAGCATCACCGGGGGCATTAAAAATGGCCCGATATCGTTCCTCACTTTCCTGCAAAACCGCAAGGGTTTCAGACAACTGCTCCTCACGTTCCTCAATCCGGACAATCTGCTCTTCACTTTCTTTCATTTTGGACCGAAGAGACGCCACCATCTGCAGAATGTCATTCTTAAGCACTTGCAGTTCCAGTATGTACGAACCCTTGAGCTGGACTTGATAGTCGCCGTTTTTTATTCTGGAAGCGAATCCGGTCAGGTTGATAAGGGGAGTGACAAAATTATGCTGCAGCCACCAGGTAAAAATCATCGCCACCATAAGAACCAGAGCAAGAACGCCAAGGTTAAAACGAACAAAGAGGTTTCGGGGGGCAAACAGTTCGTCCTCATCAATGCTCAGGCCGACAAAACATTCCCAGGGAGTATAATATTTGACGACGGCCCGCCTTTGTACCCCACCAACCTGATACACGACTGGTGACTCTCCCGACTGCAGACGGGTAAAAAAAAGGCTGAAGTCGACGGAGGAAGTATCCTTAAAATCCGATGAAAGGAGGATATCTCTATCGGCACGGATAACAAACAGTCTCCCGGTCTGTTTATACAGATAGTCGGAAAAGGACTTGAGGGCCTCATCCATAATTTCCCGTCGATGTATCCGACTGTCTTCAAGACCTACACGGGAAAGGGTTGCGTATCGCCTGTCCACCGACTCCATCCGGGCACGAAGTTCACCGGCCAGCAATTCCATCCCGTACTGGTTGATAAGATTATCCATGATCCGTATTCCCGAATAAAGCAGGGGCATGGACAGGATGAGGATCAGCGCCGTCATGGACAACAGAAAGCCTGACCGAATGGAAGAGATACGCAGAAAGCGCAGAAGCATGTTTTTCATTTACCTGACCACGATATCCACAGCTTCAAGAGCAGCAAACGGAACCGACACCTGCAGGCGTCCGGCTGCTGCCAGATTGACAAACGCGGTCTGCCGGGACGGGCGCGGTATGGTTTCTTCAATGGTTTGTTTACCGTCGCAAATGTCGGCGGTCATCTCCGCCGCCTGTCTGCCGCAGTAGCCGAACGAATTGAAGAGACCGGCAACGATGTTGCTCGTCCGGACATAGTCGCCGATCTCGGCACGCCCGATATCCAGGGTCAGCGAAGTAATAACCGGCAGGCCGCTCTCGGCAAGCCCTTCACGGTGCTGAAAGACACCGACAATACCGCCGTAGGCCTCGACATGTTGCTCCCTGAATACCCGCAAAACAGTGTCAACCCCCTGGGCAAGATCAATATAAAGGATATCAACCCCGTGCCGGTCAGCTAAAGACAAACCCTCGTATGCAGCCTTGAAAATCATATCAGCCGGAATACGCGAGTCAAAGACATAGGCGTAATTGTCCATTTCAGGCAGGAGCAGGCGGGCCAGCCGCAGGATCTTTTCCGGTGGATACATCAGATAGATACCGGAGAGGTTCGTCTTCGGCGCCTCAGTTACCGAGGGCAGCATTTTCAGGGCCACGGAACGAAGAACCGGGACAAATAACTGAGGGGTTGCGCTTCCCTTGAGTTTGTCGCGGGCATACATGGAAACCCAGCCGCAGGTGATGAACATGTCGGCTGAATCCTTATATTCGGCAACGGCGGCCAGCACCTCGGGGACTGAAGCCTTATCAGCGGTACTGGTCAGGACGTCGACATAGGTGATATTTTCTCCTTCCACATATCCCCGCTTCCGCATCCCCTCTTTTACCTCTTTAATAACGGTGGCAAAATAGGTCGGCGCAATCCGGTAGCGGATAAACACCACTTTTTTCATCTCTGCAGCCTCAAGCGTGGAACAGAAAACCAGGCCCGACAGAAGAATAAAGGCGAGGCGAAAAACCATGGCGACCTCCCGGGTCAATGGTTGAGGGTTTGTTGATTAAAAAAAAATCGCCGGCATGAGATGTAGTCAATGGGCATCAGAAAAAGTGATCTGACGGCACACCTGCCCCGCATATTTGTCGGTGTCGTAAAAAGCCTCGCCACCGACGGCGGGAAGGTTATAACCTCTTGTATTCCCGTACAGTGCAAATGGCGTTTTTGCCTTTTTACGAGTCCATCATATTTCACATATTCAAAGTATACCTTGAAACAGTCTTTCCTGTTGAGTGTACCCAATGTCGAGATTTCCTAAAAGAAGTATATGAAATTGCAGCCATACCGGTCAAATAAAAAGATACGTTGTGGTACCCGCAAAGAGCTTTCTTGCGTTCAGGATCAGACAAGGATATAGTCTGGATATAAAACTTTTTTCCAGCACTTTCCAACGGAGTCATTCATTATGAAACTTTCCTTCCATGGCGCGGCCCGCGGCGTGACCGGCTCCTGTCATCTTGTTGAATGCCGGGGCAAGCAGCTGCTTATTGACTGCGGCATGTATCAGGGACACAGAGAACTTGAAGAAGACAACAGGGGAGACTTCGGTTTTGATCCGGCGGACATCGACTTTCTGATCCTGACCCACGGCCACCTTGATCACTGCGGTCGTATCCCGCTGCTGGTCAAGCGCGGATTCACCGGCAAAATCGTCTGTACTGCGGCAACCCGGGAACTGGCTAAGCTGGTCATGCTGGATTCCGCTCATATTCAGGAAGAGGAAGCAGAGTACCGAAATAGAAAAGCGGCAAAAAAGGCGGAGGAAAGTGAAATCATAGAGCCCCTGTATGATACGCTGGACGCACTCAACAGCATGGATTTTTTCGTTGATTTTTCCTCGCTTACCCAGCCCCATGACATTGCACCGGGTATTCGCATTACTTTTCTCGATGCCGGTCATATCCTCGGTTCCGCGTCTATTCTTCTTGAACTCGAGGAAAATCACAGCCATCGCCGGGTCCTGTTTTCAGGTGATCTCGGCTATGGCGGACGGGCTATCCTCCGTGACCCGGCCATACCGCCCAAAGCCGATATCGTGGTTATGGAGACCACCTATGGCGACCGTTTACACAAACAGCTGCAGCCCTCCATTGAAGAGCTGTACAGTGCAGTTAACGAAACCCTGGCCCAGGGCGGCAACGTCCTGATCCCCAGTTTTGCCCTGGAACGGACCCAGGAGATCCTCTACTACCTGCGCGAGGGTATGGAGCAGGGCCTGGTTCCGGAAAAAACAAAGGTCTTTCTCGATTCACCCATGGCTATTTCCGCCACCCGGATCTTCCAGCGTCATCCCGAATGCTTTGACACCGAAACCTGGGCGGTCTACCAGGGGGGACAGGATCCCTTTGCCCTGCCCGAGCTCCACTTCACCCGGGAAACAGCGGCCTCAATCGCACTCAAACAGGTAAAAAGCGCGGTTATTATTGCCGGGTCCGGCATGGCCACCGGCGGCCGTATCCGTCCCCATCTTCGCCATAACATCTGGCGCAAGGAAGCAGCCGTCATCTTTGTCGGCTACGCAGCCCAGGGAACCCTGGCCCGGCAGATCATCGACGGCGCCAAGACGATCCGAATTTTCAGAGAAAAAATTGAGGTCAACGCGCAGATATACACCATCGGCGGTTTTTCAGCCCACGGCGATCAGCAGCAACTGCTGGACTGGCACGGTCATACCGGTCAGCCGGAAATGACCATCCTGGTCCACGGAGAGGAACGGGCCATGGAAACGTTCGGGGAACTGCTGGAAAATACCCGGGTGGAGATGCCCCAACTGCACCAGGAATTTAAAATCGGGTAGCCGACCTGGAATAGAACAACATCTGAAAACCAGGCGTATTTGTCTGTAGTTAGCCGTAGGTTGGCGTTAGCGGGTCTCAGCTTCAAACCTGTTGGGTTAACGCTGTCCCTGCCTTAAGATATGCGTCCCGGCAAGCAGGTGAGGCCAGCGTAACCCAACAATTATCGGGTTGATAATCTGCTTTACCCCAACCTTGTTTTCATGGTTTATTGTGCTGTCAAAGCATGCTGATTTATCTGTTGCCGGGATAGATGTTTTTCGGCCAGGGGAAAATGAAGCCGATACAAACAGAGTGCTGATGAAATGAATATCAGAATTGTTTTTTAATCGTATCAAGGGTAAGAAAGAAACCTGGCCAGGGTTGTTTTACCGACTTGTCTCGGCCCTCCGAGAAAGGCCATTTTTTGCTGAAGGTCCTCACGGACCGGTCGAGTCATATATCGTTTTCGCATATGACAAAAATATATCGCAGGTAAAAATTGTCAATACAAAAAAGTAGTACAGGTAAAAATTGTCTTGTTTAACTCATGTTGTTCAATCGAACATAGACCGTATGGAGGGCCGTTTTTTCTTTCCCTTAAAACAGGTTCGATTCATCAAAATCCACAACTGAATCTTTTTCTTTTTCCCTGCAACGATAACTCGATAACCTGTACTCATGGTAACTTTAAAAGAAAAAGGAAAAAAGGACAGGCTGACCCCGGACCTGCACCGTCTTTTTCGAACCGGAGGAGAAACTCCTGTTTATGACACCTGTGGGTGATATGCCAGCCGCAACCGGGTATGTAATACCTGTTCGCTCTTGGCAAAGCCATTCTGACCTGTCCTTCCTTAAATGGCTCTTTTTAGAGGCAAGAAGAGGCTTCTAAGGGCTAAACCGGGTGTTTTTCACACTATTTAATCAATGATACAGCTAGTTCCCTTGGTCCGACCCCGTGACCGGCTGGTCCGGAAAAACCCCCGGCTACCCGATTCTGTATTTCTAAATGACTATTGCAGTACAATCCCATTAGCATTAGAGATGAAATTCATACGGTCAGTTTTGAACCATACTTTTCCATCAGGCAAAAAAAAGGTGGTGGGCTCACCCTCCAAAGCTACAATGCGAAAACCTTTGTACAACATATCAAGACGTTCTACAATTAATTGATTAGGCGGATTGATCTTCAAAATAAGAGAAATTTTACGAAGGTACTCTCTGATAATGACTTTATTGCCTTCGCTTTTTATATCCCAGTTTTTAGCATCTCCTCGCCATTCGTTTCTGTTAATTGTAGCGATCTCTTTTCCTGATTCATCATGAAACACAGCACTAATACTGAATGGTGTTTTACTATCCTCTGGTCCTTCAATAATAAGCAGTGATTTGCCAAAAACTTCTATCATATTAGGAGTATTGACGAAGGTAATGTTTCCTAAAATCACTTCAGGAGACCAACGAAGATCAAGTAAAAAATTTGAAGAACCTCTTTTGAGGCATGCAGGATTGTCATTGTATCGTTCAACAGTACGAGCTGATAGCAACCCTTTTTTTTCGAGTTCATGGCATGATGGACACAATAAGGTTATGTCATCTTCTCTATGTTCTTTAGCATGTTCAAATGAAGGATCGAAATGATGATATTGATATATAGCAAAACCACATTTCACACAACCAAACCCGCATCGCTGCCGAATATTTCTGGCAATAGGTTCAGGGATATGCCTACTTAGACCATATCTATTAATTTGATTCATAGTCTTTTGTACAGAACCAAGAGCGTTTTATCTTTCGTCCCGCCCCGCAAGAGCTCTCTATGTTTATTTTTCCCGTAACTTTTCCGTTTACTCAATCGGTTGCCGGTAAGAGCGGGATGAAGAATAAAATGTTGTTTAAAAAGGTGTCAGATTTATTTTTCAAGAAAAGGGGCTGAGGCCTCCAGGAAAAAATCAAAAACTGCCCCATTTTTCCATGATAATGCCGCCTCACCAGATTGAAAATACGTCATTATTGACTTCACGTTCAAACTCTACTCAGCGGGTGTTGCCGTTGCCTCGCCATTCTCAGCAGGGGAAGGATCATCCGGAGCGGTAGCCTTGTGAATTTGGGCCTTGCCCTTTTCCCAGGCCTCTTTGGAACTTTCTGCGGCCTTGTCCAGCCCTTCTTTGGATTTGCCTTTCACCGTATCCCAGGTTTCAGTTGCTCCTTCCCTGGTTTCTTTCCAGACTTTTTTCGAAATTTCCCGAGCCCCTCTGTACAGCTCCTTTGATTCGGCCTGGATTGCCTCCCATGCCTTTCGGGACGCCTCTTCAGCCTTATCCATGGCCTCTTTGGAATCGGACTTTATGGCCTCCCAGCTCTCGGCACTCTTTTCCCTGGTCTGGTCCAGGGTCTTCTGTGAGGCCTCACTGGTCTCTTCATAGAACTCTTTTGAGCCCTGCCTGGTTTTCTCCCAGGATTCTTTTGTTGCCTCCCCCACTGCCTGAGCCGCCTCTTTTACCTCCTGGCCTGCGGCATCCCATTTTTCCGGATTCTGTTCATCGGCAGCCAGGGCGGGAACAGCCAGGAACAGAATTACCATAACTGCGCACCCGGCCAGTTTTACTTTCATCGTATACTTATTCATGAATTCACCTCGTTACTGGATGACCTTTGCTGGTCTTTATATTCTTTCACTTTTATTTACTTTGTGATGGACTCGCCCCCCCCTGTTCCGTCTTCCCCGCATGCTTTTAGCGGGGATCCAGGACGTTTTCGGCGAATAGGAGCCCCGACAACTCCCTTCGGGCATGACGAGGAACTCGTTATTATCAATTTCATAATTACTGCGACAAAATAGAATTACCCGTTCCAACGATAAAAGGAATTGACGGCTTAAACAAGATCAATTATCGAATAAAATGTGACAACATCCTGCAAATACACTATACTCAAGGCTTGGTTACCGGTTATGCCGACTACATTTTACCCCTGAGCCCCCCTAAGGATATTTCCCAAATGGTCAACACATTTCATTTGCACAAATCCTGTTGTTTCGGCCTGTACGCCGGGGTAAGCAGATTGCGCTTTATCCTGCTGTTTTTCCTGTCCCTGCAAAGTATTGCGACGGCGGCGGAACAGCCGGTTCCCCCTGAGCAGTGGACGGTGACCGAGGCCGTCACCTTTGCCCTTGCCAACAATCCGGATGCCATGATTGCCCTGCACCGGATATCTGCGGCCAGGGCCGCCATGGATCAAGCCCAGTCCGCTTTTTACCCGCAGCTTGGTGTCAATGTTGAATATGGCCAGACCAACAATCCCATGTATTCCTTCGGAAATATTCTCAACCAGGGCTCGTTTACCAACACGATAGACTTCAATAACCCGGGCACAACCGACAATCTCCGCCTTGCCGCCACCCTGCAGTATCGTCTCTACAACGGCGGCCGTGACCAGGCCGGTGTCCGCTCAGCCCGGGCACAACAGCAGGCCGAAGAATGGCAGCGGACAGCCGTTTTATCCGGGCTGGCCTTTGAGGTCGTCCGCAGCTATTACACCATTGCCCAGGCCGGTGAAATCGTCGCCGCCCGCAAATCCGCCATTGCAGCCATCGACACTTCGCTTGCGGTCGCCCGAGCCCGGTACAAGGCAGGCGACCTGCTCAAGGCCAGCCTGCTTGACATTGAAGTGCAGCAGTCGATTGCTCACGAGCAGCTCATCCAGGCCCGGCACGGCTTGAACCTTGCCAAACGGGCCTTTCTCAATCTGCTGGGACTCAAGCAGAAAAAAGTTCGCCTTGATCTTGCCCAGCACTTCCCGCAGCAAATCCCGACCGACCCGGACGGCAGCCTGCGCCCGGAAATCCAGAGCCTGAATGCCCGGGTACAAGCAGCCCAGGAACAGCTTGAAAAGGCCAAGGGCGGCTACTACCCCACCGCCGACCTTTTCGGCAGCTATCAGGTCGACCAGGGCTATGTCTACGAAGAGCACAGCGGCAACTCCTGGATGGCCGGCGTCCGCCTCAACTATACCCTGTATGAAGGGAAAAAAACTTCGGCCGCCGTTGCCCGGGCCGGTGCCAACCTCACTCAGACCCAGGAGATGAAACGAAAAGCAACTCTTGGCATCGGCCTTGAAATCGAAAAAGCCGAACTCGCCCTGCAACAAGCCGAGGAACGACTGCAAGTCACAAAAAAAATGGTTGAGCTGGCCCGGGAAAGCGCCCGCCTGTCAAGGGAACGTTTCCGTGAAGGAGTCATCCTCTCCTCTAACCTGCTTGATGCTGAAAACCGGTTGACTGATGCCCTGGTCCATGCCTCCATTGCCAAAGCCGCCCGGGCAATAGCCATTGCCGACCTCCGTCGTGCTGCCGGTATGCCCCAGTTTAACGAACGGCAACAGACCCCTGAGACAACAAACGATTTAACCCTCCTCAAATAGAGCGCACCCCATGATATATACAAAAACCTCCCTCTTCTTCTGCCTGTTCTTCAGCTGCCTCGCCGGCGCAGTTTGGGCTGGAACGGAAGCCCCTGACCAAGCCGCCACCCCGGTCAGGGTCCAGACCCTCAAAGTGCAGGAACGCAACATCAGCTCCCGGGTCGAAGTGGTCGGCACGGTACAGGCGGTTGAACAAGCCGTTATTGCTGCTAAAATTTCCGGCATCATTGTTGAAATTCCGGTAGTTCTCGGTTCTCTGGTCAACAAGGGCGACCTGCTGGTCAAGATCAACGCCGAAGAGATTTCAGCCCGGGTCCTCCAGGCGCAGGCACAGCTTGACCAGGCCAGACGCAATCTCAAACGGGAAGAAAAACTGCTCAAGCAACAGGCCTCAACCCCGGAAACAGTCAAATCCATGCGCGACATGCTGGCGGTAGCCCAGGCCGGTTACCGGGAGGCAGCCTCCATGCTGAGTTATACGACAATCAACGCGCCGTTCTCCGGGGTCATTACCAGAAAAATAGCCAACACCGGAGATCTGGCCACCCCGGGCAATCCGCTTCTGCATCTGGAAAACCCCGACCGGCTCCAGGTAGTGACGTCCGTACCCGAAACAATCGCCCTGCGGATCTCCCAGGGTGACCCTCTTACCGTGCGGATTCCCGCGGCCGACACAACCCTGGAAGCGACGGTGGCTGAAATGTCTCCGGTGGTTGATCCCCGGTCCCGGACTTCGCAGGTCAAAATCAATCTCAGCTCATCTTCCGGGCTCCGAACCGGAATGTTCGCCCGGGTCAGGCTTCCCGGGACCGAGAGTACCACCCTGATGGTCCCGGAGCAGGCGGTTATTCCCTTCGGACAGCTGGAGAAAATCTTTGTGGTTCATGAAGGTAAGGCTCAGCTCCGACTGGTTCGCACCGGCATGCATGGAGGGGGGCTGATTGAGATCCTGTCCGGCCTCCAGGCTGGAGAAGAAATCGTCACGGAAAACAACCTCCTTCTGATCAATGGACAACCGTTGACAACCGACTGAGAATCATGGAAGAAATACCCCAATATCATCAGGGTTTTGCCGGTAAACTGGCGAACACCTTCATCGGCTCTAAACTGACCCTGATCACCATCATTGCCTCCCTGCTGCTCGGGGTAATGGCCGTGCTCATGCTGCCCAGAGAAGAGGAACCGCAGATCAAGGTGCCCATGATCGATGTCATGGTTTCCATGCCCGGCGCTACCCCAAGGGAAATTGAGGAACGGGTCTCCATCCCCATGGAAAAACTGCTCTACGAGCTCCCCGGTATTGAATATATTTATTCAACCTCCATGCCCGGCCGTTCCCTGCTGGTTGCCCGCTTCTATGTCGGTGAGAATCTGGAAAACTCCATTGTCCGCCTGAACCAGAAACTGGCCACCAATTTTGACCGCATCCCGCACGGGGTCTCAACTCCGCTGGTCAAACCGCACACCATCGACGATGTCCCGATCCTGGCCTTGACGTTCCATTCAAAGACCTATGATGGTTATGCCCTGCGCAGGCTCGCGGCCCAGGTGGACGATGAAATCAAAAATATATTTGAAGTCGCTGAAACAACCCTTATAGGCGGCAGCCGCAGACAGGTACGGATCCTCTTTGATCCCCTGAAACTTGCGGCCCGCAACCTGAGTGCGGACGAGTTGACCCGTGCCCTGCAGCAGGCCAACAAACAATCCATTGCCGGCAATCTGCTTTCACAGGACCGGGAAGTTCTGGTCCAGACCGGAGCCTTTCTCTCTTCGGCCCGGGAAATCGGTCGAATTGTGGTCGGAGTCTATGGTAACACCCCGGTCTATCTCGACGAAGTCGCCGAGATCATTGACGGAGCTCAGGAACCGGAGAACTATGTTCTGTTCGGCAGCGGCGAGGGCAAACCGGAGGAAGCGGCGGTGACCCTGTCGGTTGCCAAACGCCCCGGAGCTAATGCCGTTCAGGTGGTGGACACGATCCTGGAAAAGGTGGAAAGCCTGAAGGGGCACCTCATTCCGGCAGACATTGAGGTAACGGTCACCCGCGATTACGGGGACACTGCGGCGGAAAAGTCAAACGAGCTTCTCCTCCATATGGGTATTGCCGTTGTCGGCGTAGCCGTATTGATCCTGTTCTTTCTTGGCTGGCGGGAATCCATCATCGTCATGCTGGCGATTCCATCCACCCTGTCCCTGACCCTGCTCACCTTCTACCTCTACGGCTATACTCTCAACCGAATTACCCTCTTTGCCCTCATCTTCTCGATTGGTATCCTGGTTGACGATGCAATCGTGGTGGTGGAAAACATCGTCCGCCACATGCGGCTGCCCCACAATAAAACCAAGCCCCTGGTCACCATTGCCCTGGAAGCGGTCTCCGAAGTCGGCAACCCGACTATTCTTGCGACCTGGGCGGTCATAGCCGCGATTCTTCCCATGGCCTTTGTCGGCGGCCTGATGGGCCCGTACATGCGGCCCATTCCCATCGGTGCTTCGGCGGCAATGATTATTTCCATGTTCATCGCCTTTACCATCACCCCCTGGGCAGCGGTGCATATCCTTAAAAAAGACTGCCCTCCGGAAGAATGTGCCATAGAACCGGAAACGGACTCCGACCATGCCCAGGATGACTTTTTCACCCGCCTCTACCACAGGGTCATGGAACCGCTGCTGGCCCATGGAGCCACACGACTGCTGTTCTTCACCGTTATCATAGCCCTGCTGCTCGGCACCTGCTCCATGGTCTATTTCAGGATGGTCCAGGTCAAAATGCTGCCCTTTGACAACAAATCCGAATTCCAGGTTATCCTCAACATGCCCGAAGGCTCTACCCTCGAGCACACCACCCGGGTGGCCCTTGAGATGGCGGCGGTCGTCGGCGGCCAACCTGAAGTGGTCAACTATCAGATCTATGCCGGTACTTCCTCGCCCTACAACTTCAACGGCCTGGTCCGTCACTATTACATGCGTTCCGGACCGACGGTAGCCGATATCCAGGTCAACCTGCTTCCCAAGAGCAAACGGGACAAGCAGAGTCACGACATTGCCAAACGGGTCCGCCCTGCCATTGCCGCCATTGCCGAGAAATACGGGGCTGCGGTTGCCATTGCCGAGGTCCCGCCGGGCCCGCCGGTCCTGCAGACTCTGGTTGCAGAAATCTATGGCCCCTCGGATAAAGAACGGGTAGCCCTTGCCACTGCAGTCAAAAAGATATTTGCCGACACCGAAGGCGTAGTGGATATCGACTGGTACCGTGAAGAGGACCGCAGCAAGCTGGTTCTCAGCGTGGATAAAGAAAAGGCCGCCTTAAACGGTATCTCCGAGGGCGCCGTCAACCGGGCGGTCCAGGCTGGCCTGCATGGACTCTCCATTGACCTGTTCCACCAGCCAAGGGACAAGGAAGAGATCAACATCATTCTCCAACTGCCGGTGGCCATGCGGGCGACCATTGACGGAGTTCTGAATATCTCGCTGCGGTCGATGAATAACCCGGAGGGGCCGCTGGTACCGCTTAGAGAGCTGGTCCGAATTGAAGAACAGCCGGTAAACCAGCCCATATACCGAAAAAATCTCAAATCGGTCATCTATGTCACCGGTGATGTGGCCGGGGCTGCCGAGAGCCCGGTCTACCCGATTCTGGCTATGAATAAAAAGCTGGCCGCTCTTGATGGCCGTGATTTCGGAGGCAGAGAAAAAGACATTGTCATCTACAACCTCAATCAGCCGTTTACCCAGACCGAACCGGCCATGAAATGGGACGGAGAATGGCATATCACCCTTGAGGTCTTTCGCGACCTCGGCCTGGCCTTCTGCGTAGTCATGATCCTGATCTACATGCTGATGGTAGGCTGGTTCAAGGATTATATAACCCCGCTGGTGGTGATGGCGGCGATCCCCTTTTCGCTGATCGGCATTCTCCCCGCCCACTGGGCCCTGGGTGCGTTTTTTTCCGCCACCTCAATGATCGGTTTCATGGCCGGGGCCGGAATCGTGGTCCGTAATTCCATCATCCTGGTCGACTTTATCGAACTGCGCCGCAGCCACGGTCTGCCGCTGGCCGAAGCCGTGGTTGAGGCCGGAGCCGTCCGTTTCCGGCCCATGCTCCTGACCGCGCTTGCCGTGGTCGTTGGTTCGTCGGTTATCCTGGCCGATCCCATCTTCCAGGGGCTTGCGATCTCGCTTATGTTTGGTGAAATTGCCAGTCTGTTGATCAGCCGAATGGCTGTGCCGGTCCTCTACTTTATGGTCAAACAACGCGGCGAAGCGGCAAAAACGGCCGCACCATAATGAACCTGTGCATTTTGTGCCTGCAAAAAAATTGAGCATCTGGTAACGAGAAGACATCATGGATATAACCGCAATCTGGAGACCGGAATACAGTGTTGGGCACCAGGAAATTGACGCACAGCACAAGTATCTCTTTGAGCTGTGGATCATGCTCAACTCAATCAAAGACCAGCAGGACAACCACCTCTCTCTTGAGCAGGCCCTGCTCTCTCTGGTTGATTATGTTGAAATCCACTTTGCCGATGAAGAGAAGTACCTGCAGGCACACCCTGAATTTGACCGGCACCGACAGATCCATGCCGTTTTTTTAGCCCAATGCAAAACGTTCACGGAACAGTTCCAAAAGGGTTCCCTTGACACTCATACCGTGGTCGACTTTCTCCGCAGCTGGCTGATTGAGCACATTGTTGAAACAGACATTCGTTACTTTAAAGAAATCTAATTCTATTTTCGAGCGTCAAGCACCTTACGCACCACTTCAGCCAGCGTCTTATTATCAACCGGCTTGGCAACAAACTCCCGGACCCCGATCAGTTCTTCGGAAGGGTCGCCGAGAATCTCGCACCCCTTTGCATTGATCAGATTAATCCGTCCCTGGTCATCAAGACCAAGAACCATCACCCCTATTTTATCAATCAGATCCTGCTTGGTAAGCTGTTGCAAGACCATCTTCTGTTCTCTAGTGTCGCGTCAATGATGAAACGACGTAATATTGCGCCGCAGTTTTTTGTGCCATGCTGTTTCCGGCTTTGGGCGCATAGTTGAACTATGTAACTGAAGACGGAAACAGCATGGCGCGGAAAAGGACAAGCAAGATGCGTCGGAGCATCGTTGACGAGACACAAGGGAAAGAAAAAAACTACCCGGCGACGACCCGGTTGCGGCCGGTTTCCTTGGCCCTGTACATGGCCGTATCAACTCGTTTCAACAACGAATCAATAGTGTCCAACTGCTGCTGATGGGCCACACCGATACTCACCGTCAACCTGCCGGCCTCTGTAAACCGGTACTCACTGATCCGTTGCCGCAAACGTTCGCCCAGGGCCAGTGCCATGTCCGGATTCGTCTGCGGCAAGAGGACCATAAACTCTTCACCACCCCAGCGGGCGAGGATGTCGGACTGACGAATCAATTCCATGCTCAGATCCACCACTTCAACAAGAACCCGGTCGCCGACATCATGGCCATAGGTGTCATTCACTCTCTTAAAATGATCAAGATCAAACATAAGCAGGGAAAACGGTTCTCCATAGCGGCCGCTTCTGGTCATTTCCCGAGACAGTATATCCATGAACATTCGACGATTATAGGCGCCGGTCAGGGGATCGGTGGTGGAAAGGCGCTGCAGTTTTTCTTCCGCCTCCTTCAGCGCCGTAACATCCCGGTTTGTGGTTCGCCGTCCCTGCCAGGTACCGTCGTCTGTAAACATTGCCTGACATTTATGCCATATCCAGCGCATTTCCCCATCTTTACGCAAAATACGAAAGGTAATCTCCGCCGGTTCCGAGGCTCCCTGGTGGTGCTGCTTCCGGTGGTCGAGGAACCGCTGGCGGTCATCGGGGTGGATAATGGAAACGAAGAATTCAGAATCCTGGGAAAAGACCTCCCTGGGATAGCCGCTTATCTCCTTGCAGCTCGGGGTGATATAGAGATACTGCCCATCGATTCCATGCCAGGCGTCCCAATCAACGGAATACTCGGCCATGGCCTCAAATTTCGCTTCACTTTCCTGCAGTTTTTCAAGACTGTGGGCAAGCTCAAGCCGTCCCTGGGCAACCATATTTTCCAGTTTTTTTGCCCCGAGATGGATACCGAAATAGAGCAGGAGCTCAGTGAGAACAAAAACGAACAGTCCATAAAAAATATTCATTTTCAGGCTGTTGGTAAAGTTCTCGCTTTCCTGAGCAACATTCTGCCAGGCAACGATACTGCCTACCGGAGGCAGCGACTGATTCCTGATCCCTGAAAAGTCATAGAGTGGAAAACGAACAATCAGATGCGGAACAGAGGCAATCTCAGCCACCTGCCAGGAAAAAGCCTGCAGACCCGGCTGCAACACGTTGTCGAGTATGGGCATAATACCGGGATCGGTGGTTGCCTTCAGGAGCAGACCGGCTACCGGCGCACTTCTTCCCCGTACAAATTTTTCAAGATATTCCGGCCAGAGATGTGTTGTGAGATGATCAAGGGTCAACAGGACCGCCATGCCGATATGTCGAGGTTCAGCCGCATTTTCAAGGGTGGATTGACAGGAGGTGCCCGCTTCAAGGGCTCCGACATAGACCTGCCTGAAGTCCGCCTGATCCTCGGCAAAGACGGGAACAACTCCACGAATGGCGGAATATATCCGACCGGTTTCAAAGCCGGAAACCGGCTGCCTTGTCTGATTGACAGTATCCACGGTCTTTCTGACCGTATCCATGCGGTCACCGAATTTTTCCGGCGCGTGAACACGAAGAAAAGAAAGGGCGCCCGGGCCGAGATGAAAGTGCAGTTGGCGAAAATCGTACTCAGCGGCCAGTTTATCCCGCGAAGCGGCAAGCCGCCGGTAGAGTTTCATGCGAACCGCAGCAGCCAGTTCTCCACCAGACCCGCCGCCTTCGGCTGCCACCGCCTTTTTCCCGGCCAGGAACAGTTGCTGCACTTCAGGATCGGCGGCAACAAAGGTAGCAATCTGCAGCATGCGCTGTTCCGTTGCCTGCTGGGCCTGAACAAAGGCGGCTTCAATCTCTCGGCCGACCTGGAAGAACTGGTTGTCCAGCGCCTTTTTCGACGAATAATAGTTGATCAGAATAAATATGATATCCAGACTGACAAACAACAGACTGAGTACGATAAAAATTCTGACGGATTTCTTTGCCACCTGCGGTCCTATTCGATTGTTCAAACATCCCGTGCACGTTTTCCGCCCTGCCTTCCACTTATTGTGTATAATATGCCTCGACCAATTGGATAGCAAGAGATTTCACAGACATCACGGCTCAAGTGAAAATCAATTTGTTGTTGTACAAAACTGCTGGCTGTGCAATACTTCCAAACGATTATGCTTCTTCCCGCAAGACGGCCTTTCCCCTTGTTATTTTTGTCGGTGTCGCAGATAGCGAAGACTTTCGGCAAGCGAACTCGTGAGACTCCGAGAAGCCTCGCCACCGAGGGCGGAAAGGTTATAACCCCCTGTATTTTCGTACAGTGCAAATGGCGTTTTCGCCTTTTTACAAGTCCATCATTTTTCTAAGCACCGATATCCGGCAACCTGACATTCTGGTACAAACCATTGACAACAATTAGACGCAAACGCAACACAAAGAAACAGCCGCAGATCTATACCGCCACCTGCAGCGCAGGCATGGAAAATATGGTCAAGGCGGAAATACAGGATTTCGGCGGTAAAAACGTAACAACCACTCCAGGTGCGGTTTCCTGGAACGGCGGCCTGGAAACCGCCTACCGGGCCTGCCTCTGGTCACGTTTTTCATCGCGCATCCTCCTGCAGATCGCGGCTTTTGATGCCCCGGATACCGATGCCCTCTATCAGCATATAAATGGGATCGAATGGGACATACATTTTCAGCCCAAGGCGACCTTTGCCGTCTACTGCACCCTTTCCGATTCAGCAATCACCCATAGCCATTTTGCCTCACTCCGGGTCAAAGACGGGATTGTCGACTACTTCAGGGATCGGACCGGCAAACGACCGGACATTGATGTCCACCGGCCTGGAATCCGGCTCAACCTGCATATTAAAGGGACCAGGGCCAGTCTGGCCATTGATCTCTCCGGCGACAGCCTCCACCGTCGCGGATACCGGGAACAAGCCGGGATTGCACCCCTCAAGGAAACCCTGGCCGCCGCTATTGCCGGTTTGAGCGGCGTCGACACCAACTTCCCGGCTGATGCTACTCTGCTCGATCCCATGTGCGGGTCAGGCACCCTGCTGATCGAGGCCGCGCTCATCCTCAGTGATTCCGCCCCGGGCCTGCAACGGAAACATTTCGGCTTCATGTTCTGGAAACGGCACAGTAAAAAAACATGGGACAAGCTTGTGGAAGAGGCCCTGGAACGTGAACAGGCTGGACACGAGCGCCCCTGGCCGCAAATTATCGGTTATGACGCCGATCCAAAGGCGGTGGCGGCAGCACGGAAAAATATCGATCTGGCCGGACTTACGGACATGATCATCATCAAGCAGGCTCAGCTCGCCCGTCTGCGTTGTCCCGGAAAGAACGGTCTGCTGATTACAAATCCGCCCTATGGTGAACGGCTCTCTGAACGGGAGGCGGTCAAATATCTGTATCGCTTTTTAGGGCGCAGATTTTCAGCTGATTTTCAGGGTTGGAAAATGGGCTTTTTCTCCGCCAATCCCGATCTGGCCGACATGATCGGACTCCACTGGACCGGTCGACACGCACTCTACAACGGACCGATCAAATGCCGACTGCTGACCGGTGACTGGAAAGAAAAAGGCGAAAAGCCTGTCCTGGAGCTCCAGCTCTCGGATGCTGAAATAACCGGACCGGGAATCGATCTTGCCAACCGGATCCGCAAGAACTGGGACCACCTGCGTCCCTGGGCCGAGAAAAATGCAATCAGCTGCTTTCGGCTCTACGATGCCGATCTGCCGGAGTACAATCTTGCGATTGATATTTATGAGGGCTGGGTCCATATCCAGGAATACGCGCCGCCCAAGACCATCGAGCCGGAAAAGTCCTCCCAGCGGTTCCACACCGGTCTTCAGGTCATGCGGGAACTGTTTTCTCTTGAACGCAGTCAGTTGTTTATCAAGACGAGGACACAGCAGAAGGGGAAACAGCAGTATCAAAAGAAAAAAGGCGGGGGAAAACTCTTTGAGGTCCACGAAGGCGGTGCGAGCTTTCTGGTCAACTTCACCCACTATTTAGATACCGGCCTGTTCCTGGATCATCGCAAGACCAGGGCACGAATCGGCGAACTGGCCCAGGGCAGAACCTTCCTCAACCTGTTTGGCTATACCGGCTCGGCAACGGTCTATGCCGCCATGCACGGCGCGACCTCGACCACAACAGTGGATGTCTCGGAAACCTACTTGAGTCGCACCCTGGCCAATCTATCCCAGAACGGGTATGGGGGATCGCTGCACACTATTGTTGAGTCCGACTGCATGGAGTGGTTAAAAAAGGAACGGCAGCGCTACGGTCTGATCTTTGTTGACCCGCCTACTTTTTCCAATGCCCGCCACAAGGAGCGAACCTTTTCCGTCCAGGACGACCATGAGGAACTTCTGCGACTGGCAATGGCACGTCTGTCTCAAAACGGACTTCTTTTATTTTCAACCAACTTCCGAAAATTTTCAATGTCTGATCACCTGTACCATGATTTTAATATCCTTGAGATAACCGACCAGACCCTGCCCAGAGATTTCAAACAGAAGGGACATATTCACCGCACCTTTGAATTCCGGCACCAACAGGATAATCCGGAAGATACGGAAGCATGAGCGACCCCGGCCAGGAAATAATTCAGATCGTTGACCGGGACAACCGGGAAATTGCCGTGGTCGCCCGTCATATCATGCGGGCGCAGAAACTCATTCACCGGGCCGCGTATATCCTTGTCTTCAACCGGGCAGGAAAACTCTTTGTCCAGAAACGCACCATGAGTAAGGATATATATCCCGGATTTTGGGATGTGGCGGCAGGCGGTGTTGTCCTGGCCGATGAGAGTTATGAGCTTTCAGCCGCCCGTGAGCTTGCCGAGGAACTCGGGGTTAAGGGAAAGCTGCAGTTTCTCTTTGATCAGTATTATGAGGATGCGGACAACCGGGTCTGGGGACGAATCTTTTCGTGTATTCACGAGGGGCCGTTTACACTCCAGGAAGAGGAGGTGGAGGCCGGTTGTTTTATGGCAATTGCCGAGGCCCTTGCCCTGAGTACGAAAGAACCGTTCACCCCGGACGGATTGCTCTTATTAAAACGGTTGGACACGGAAAAATAACCACTAATGGACAGGCATCAAAGAATAAGGTTCTTTCTGAAACATGCAGCTGAAATTTATACAGACCAATTCAACACCCGGAGAAGACATATTATTTGATCTGCTCTAATGAATCATGATACACATACAGTGTAGGCTATAAAGATTTCTCAACCATCACCTCCGCAGAAAAATTAATAACCGAATTTTGATAATGCACAATCCCGCCCCCCCAAAAGACACCTCTCAAGCCGTCGGCAGCATGAAAAGATTGAGAAAGCTTGCCGAGCTCAGCTTGACTCTTTCCGGAGAGCCTGTAGACATTTTCAATAAAATTGCCCGGATGATCGGTGAGCTCCTTGAAGTCAAAATTGTCTGCCTGTCGGAGATACAAGGGGAGACCTTACTGTTTCTCAGTGTCTACAACAATGGAAAAGTTTTTATTGATGCCGGCCAGTGCCAGCTTGCCAACACGCCTTGTGCGACCGTGCAGAACACCAAAGATTTTCGTATCTATCACGATGTCAGCAGCGCGTTCCCTGAAGCTGTATTTTTAAAAGAGCATAACGCCTATTCATATTGCGGTTTTCCAGCCCTGGATAATGAGGGTAACGTCGTTGCCGTTATCTGTCTGCTCGATGACAAACATCATGACTATACAGAAGAGGACGAGGATCTCTTACGGATATTCGGTCAGAGAATCGGCTTTGAGATTGAACGAAAGAAAAGGATGGCCGAAAAGAAAAAATCGGATGCCCAGCTTGCCAGAAGAGAGGCTGAATTTGAAGCCATCTTTAATTCAATTTCAGATGTTGTGGTCTTTGTCAATGGCCGGCGCAGGGTTCGTATGGTCAATTCCGCCATGGAGACCGTCTTTGGCTATACACAGGAAGAGTTGCAGGGTAAAGAAACAAGGTTTCTTTACGAGAACCCCGGGGATTTCGATGAACAGGGAAAAATACGGTATAATGCCGGTGCACAGGAACAGCCGCAAATTTACCGTATGCAGTATCGCAGAAAAGACGGGACCACGTTTCCGGGTGAAACTCTTGGCACACCGGTCAGAGATCACCAAGGCAATGTTCTTGGTTATGTCGGAATCATTCGAGATATCACCGATCAGCTGAAAGCCCAAAAACAACTTGAGGAAGAAACGCTCAAGGCACAGAAACTTGAGTCAACCGGGGTGTTGGCCGGGGGCATTGCTCATGATTTCAACAATATACTCACGGCAATAGTCGGCAACATCTCACTGGCAAAAATTCATGCAGGGGCCAATTCCAAAATTACCAACCCATTGACTTCAGCTGAAAATGCAGCCGCCAGGGCCAGGGACCTGTCACAACAGTTGCTTACCTTTTCTAAAGGCGGGCAACCTATAAGAAAACCGGCACAACTAGGTGAACTGATCAATGAATCTGCAGCCTTCGCATTAACCGGGTCAAATGTTACGTGCAGCCTGCAGATATCCGACCACCTCCGGCCGGTCAATATTGATAAAGGGCAAATCAGTCAGGTCATCCAGAATGTGGTAAAAAATGCAGACCAGGCAATGCCTGAAGGAGGTACGATTGCCATCTCCGCAGAGAATACAACCATTGGCGGGCAGGAGTCATTTTCTTTAAAAAAAGGAAAATATGTCTGGATAAAAATTCAAGACCAAGGTCCCGGGATTCCTAAAAAAGACCTTACCAACATCTTTGATCCTTATTTTTCCACGAAAAAGGAAGGAAGCGGCCTGGGGCTTGCCGTTTCTTTTTCAATTATAAAAAAGCATGATGGCTTCATCTCCGCAGAATCAGAATCGGGTACTGGAACAACCTTTCATATTTATCTTCCAGCCTCTGAAGGACAGGCTCTCGTAGGGGAAAAACAAGCGAATGAAACCTTGCCTCAAAGCAGTAAGAAAATTTTATTAATGGATGATGACCTTGCAATCCTTGATGTAGCAACGCACATGCTGGACATGATGAATTTCAAGGTCGAGACCGCTACAAACGGCCAAGAGGCTGTTGCCCTGTACAGAAAAGCTCAAACAAGTGGAGATCCTTTTACCGGAGTGATTCTTGATTTGACCGTACCGGGTGGGATGGGAGGGAAAGAAACGCTGAAAGAACTCATTCGTATTGATCCTCGCGTCAAGGCCCTGGTTTCAAGCGGATACGCCAATGACCCCGTAATGGCAGAATATAAACGCCACGGTTTCAAGAGTTTTGTCCCCAAACCCTACAATATTGCACAACTAGGCAATGCGTTGCGTGATTTGCTTGATTAATTTTTCAGCTCTCCCCAACAGCCGGAACGGTTCGATCAATCAGGGACCTGCTGCTGCCAGAGCTGAAATAGCTCCCCGATACCCTTACGGGCAAGCTCACTCATCCGGGCAAACATCTCCGGATTAAAGGGCTGCCCCTCTGCCGTGCACTGTAGTTCGATAAAACGATCATCTTCACTCATGACAAAGTTGGCATCGACCTCGGCCGATGAATCCTCACCGTAGTCCAGATCAAGCACAGCCTCACCGCTCACCACCCCGGCACTGACTGCCGCCACCGACAGGATTTCAGGGACTTTCTCGATTTTCCCTTCAGCCGTCATCTTTCCCAGCGCCTGTCTCAGGGCCAGAGCGGCCCCGGTAATGGAGGCGCAACGGGTGCCGCCATCGGCATTGATCACATCACAGTCCACCCGCAGGGTATGCTCACCCAAATCGTGCAGGTCTACCATCATCCGCAATGAACGGCCGATAAGGCGCTGAATCTCGTAGGTCCGCCCGGAAAGGCCGACCGCAGCCTCCCGCCTGCCCCGGCTGTGGGTGGCACAGGGCAGCATTCCGTATTCGGCGGTAATCCACCCCTTTCCTTTTCCCTGCAGGAACGGCGGCACCTTATTTTCAACCGACACCCCGCAAAGAACATGGGTTCCGCCCATCTTTATCAGTACCGAACCATCGGCATGGGGCTGGGCATTATATTCAAGAGTTACCGGTCGCAGGGCATCGGCGGACCGCTGGTTATTGCGCATGCTGTTCCTTTTTTTTCAACAACCAGTCGATCACGTCTTCCGGATCCGGCTGAGCTGTTGGCTCTATTTTAATTTTCTTTTCTTTTTTCGGGGAAGCTCCGACCGTGCGAGCATGTTGAGTCGTCTTGAGTACCTGAGAAGACGCTTGGGAGACAAATGCGCCCGCTTCAAAAAAATGCTCCAGCTCCGAATTCCTGGCCCTGGCCGAAGGGGTGTTTGTCTTTTTATCCATCCCCTGTTCGGTCCCGGCCAAAGGAGTTTCAACATTCGTTGCCTGCTGTTCGCGTACAGGCTCGGGAGTAACCAGGGAGACTTCGATGTTTTCTTCTTCCAGAGGCGTTTCCGCTCCGGCATCCGCCGCCTCCGGAACTGCAGCGGGTACAACTTCCTGCAGAGTCGGCGTTTCAACATCAATACGTTCCGATGCTGAACTCTCTTCGGGTAGAGAAACCATCACTACGTCCTCGTCACTTCGAGGCGGCACGACAGCACTGGTCACAATGGTATCAACAAATCCCTCACGCCCGGAATCGGCAACGCTCTCCTCTGCAACCGGCACTATTGAAAGACTCTCTTCCACCTGAAGTGCTTGAACTTCCAGACGGTCCTGAGGTGATTCCTGAGTGACAACCACTGTCTCTCCAACAACTTCTTCAGCAGTCTCCAGCGAAGAATCTCCAGCAGGAAGGAGATCCGGATCTGTCGCTACAGTCGTTACGGCTTCCTCGTCAGCTGGTTGTTGGACAAGAAAACTGTCTTCACTGGGTGGCGAGTAGCCAACGGCATCAAAATCCTCCTGCACTTTTTCAGTTTCATGCACCGGATCAGCAGCTGTATCGACAACGGATGGAGGATCGGCAACCGCCGGTACGGCAATCAATTGCGTGTCACCGCTTTTCATGTACAACGCATACCCTCCCCCGGCAAAGACCAGGGCAACAAGCACGGCAAGGGCGGGCATTGCAAAAGATCGTCTACCTGCTTCCGCGACCGGGACCGACGCTGGAATATCTTTCATTGCAGGAGTGGTCTCACTGTTTTCTTCGGTGCCGGCAGGACAATCTTTGGCTTCTCCCTCAGGTAGAGTTACAGCCGGGCAACTCTCCTCAATCTTCCCCTGGATGCCGGGAAATTGCAATTTTGCCGCACTCGTTCGAATAATTTCCGCACCTATTTCAGCGGCATTTTCAGTATACCCTGCAACCAGAGCCAGATCGCAGATGATGTTGATTTGCCCTGGATAGCCGCCGGAGCAGCGATGAATTTCCAGGATGGCATCGTCGGTAAAAATCCGACGATCAGCACCGGCAATATTCAGACGGTGCCGGATGTATTTTCCGGTTTCGTCCTCAGTAAAAGAAGCAAGATGATAGCGAACAATGACATGATTCTCAAAGGCCTGACTGACCCGGGTCACCAGATCCCGGGCAGTATCGGCCTGCCCGACCAGACATATGCCGAGTCCGCCGGAATCAACCGGTTGCAGCGTTATAAGTTCGCCGATCTCATCGATGAGTTCCGGGCAAAGCTGTTGGGCTTCGTCAATAACGAGTAGAACCTGCTGATTGTTTTCCCCGGCTTCCTGCAGCAGGACATGGATACGATCATGAAAGTCCTGACGATTTTCTATGGTTCCGGCCAGATTAAATTCGTGTGCAACCAGATCATAAAATTCCTGGCCGGTCAGACTGGAATCAGAAATAACCGCTGCCCGTGCGGTGTTGCCGAGCGCATGCAACAGAGCCCGCACAACCATACTCTTGCCGCTGCCTGCCGTACCGGTCAGCAGACTGAGTCCGCCATGGTGTTCAAGGCTGTATTTCAGGACATCCAAAGACTGATCGTAGTTCTTTCCCTTCCAGAAAAAATCAGGATCAGTGGCGAGCTGGAAAGGCGGCCTGTTCAAATGATAAAATTGCAGATGCATGAGAAAAGCCTGGGTACTTTGTTTTTACCGGCACCGGATGCCCGCAGCAGGGTAGATTTGTCGTTATCTCCCGTTGCAACGGAAAACCTATTCCTGGAGGACCTCTTTGATTGCTTCAAGCACCGGATTGACCTCATCGGATTTCCTGGTGAACGACGGTACCGTTGCCAGTTTTTTAGCAACACAGTCATACTGCTGCCAGCCCTTTAGAGGGAAATCAAGATCAACCGCTTTCCATTTGGGATGACCGTTCTGCTTGAGCCAGTCCATATTCTCATACAGAAGCTTTCCCACCCGGCCGACATTTTCACAGTTGGCATTGCGAAAATTATACGAGATCAACACAGCTTTAACCGCCACGGTGGACACATCCTCCTGCTGCCAGCCGTATGTACCTGCAGGAATAGTGGTCTTGGGATAGAACCCGGTAATGGCCTCATTTTGTATGGGAAGCAAGACCAGATGATCCTCGGCAGAGATATCAGTGGTCAGCAGTTTGACCGGATAACCGGCCACATAAAACATGGCATCAATGGTTCCACCCTTCAACCCGGCAAGGGCCTCATTGGTACCGATGGTCACCATTTCCGCAGGCTGGATCCCTGAAATTTCAAAGAGCAGCCGTGCCGTCAGATAGGTACCACTCCCCTCCTTGCCGACCGCGACCCTCTTGCCCTGCAGATCGGCAAAGCTCTGCAGAGTGTTCCGGCCGACCAGGTGAATCTCCTCATTATACAACGGGAAAACCATCTTGATTTTCCTGGCTATTTTTCGCAGCACCGGATCGGTCTGGACCCTGGAAACAAAGGCCAGAACATCCGCCTGAACAATGCCGAGCTGGGTGTTGGGCCGTTTGAAAACTGCATAGACGTTTTCCACCGATCCGTTTGAAGGTGACACCTTCAAGGTAATGTCATGCTGCTTAAGAAGTTGGGCCAGATTCAGACCAAACTGGTAATAGGTCCCCTTGGTACTGCCGGTAACAATGCCCATGGAGGCGGCATACGGCATCGTTACGGAAAAGAGGAAAAACATGAGACTGAGCAGCACAATTTTGTTTCTTTGTTGCATTGGAGGCCTCCCCAAGTGGAGCTTTTTTGGAAAAAATTTGAGTCAGATCACCCTTTCCCCGGTATTTGAAGTGGAGCGCTGGTGACCAAAAGGATATCTCAACATGCCGCATAATTGCGAATCTGTCAAGATTTTCGGAAGGTTGCAACGATGTGGTACAGGGAAAAACTACCGGATTCATGCCGTCAACCCGACCGGACATAGTCAGGTTGACAGGCAGGATAACAGGTTAAAATGTTGTGGTATTAACTAAAAAAAACAATCGGAACAGCAGGATGAAAGGCTCAGAATTGCCTTGAAAAAAACCAGACTATTCCAGTCGGGATTACATTCACGGCCGCAAGACCGCGTTATTATATCCGGAAAGCGGCTCTTAATCAGAAGCTCGTTCTTTAGCCAGTTCCTCCGGAGACATTGCCCAGAAAGGCTTCCCGTTCTTGGTCAGCCTGACTTTGAGGACAAAATAATCGCCTTTCTTAATCTTGGAGGCCATAAACACGTCTTTGCCGTCGATCTCAGCCCAGGATCCCTTGACCTTGATTTTTTCACCCCGCTTGATGCCGATGGAATCGCCAAGAAACCATTTGGGGCCGACATGGACCATGATCTTATCGCCGTCACCATCCTTGATAAGTATAGCCACACCAGGCGACATACCCTTCATGGGAACAACGGTGGTGACCTTCTGGACATACCCTTTCAGCTTATCCAGCTCGGACGCCGTATAGAGTTTATTATAGACACCATCCTCTTCCCAGCCCCCCATATCCTTTGCAACCGCAAATGAACTCATCAGGCAGAACAGAACGGCGAGAACAACAGGAACAATCCTTTGTGCATTCATCATTCACCTCTACAGTTGACGTTTATCAATAACCCGTTGTGTTTTTCCCTCGGAACGTTCCAGGGTTTTATCTTCCACCAGTTTGACCTGGACGCCGATGCCAAGTTCCGAAGCGAGCATGGCCTTAATGTGATCTACCATCTGCCGCTGCTTCTTCATCTGGTCAAAGAAGATAGACTCCGTCACCTCGACCAGGACCGTCACCTTGTCGGAATGATTTTCCCGTTCGACAATGATCTGGTAATGGGGCTCGGTGCCTTTGATTTCAAAGAGGACCTTTTCAATCTGAACCGGAAAGACGTTAACGCCTTTAATGATCAGCATATCATCGGTCCGGCCCATGACCCGCTGCATACGGGTAAAGGTCCGCCCGCAGGGGCAGGGTTCAGGAATAAACCGGGTCAGATCCCGAGTCCGGTAGCGGATCATGGGAAAAGCCTCTTTGGTCAGGGTGGTGATCACCAGTTCACCGATCTCCCCCGGCTCTACCGGCTCCAGAGTCTCCGGATCAATAATTTCCAGCAAAAAATGGTCCTCATTGATATGGAGGCCGTTGCACTCCTCACATTCGCCGGCAACGCCCGGCCCCATGACCTCGGAAAGACCATAGTTGTCGGTGGCCCTGATCCCGAGTTTTTCATTGATCTCGTGACGCATGGCCTCGGACCAGGGCTCGGCCCCGAACAGGCCGTAGCGCAGGGAAAGACCGCTCGAATTGATCCCCATCTCCATCATGGTGTCGGCAATAACCAGGGCATAGGACGGTGTGCAGACCAGGGCAGTGGTCTTGAAATCCTGCATGATCCGGATCTGCCTTTTTGTATTACCGGCCGAGATGGGGATGACCGAAGCGCCGAGCCGTTCCGCTCCGTAATGAAGGCCGAAGCCACCGGTAAAAAGACCATACCCGAATGCGATCTGAATGACATCATCCTTGGTCACCCCGGCCCCGGTCAGGACCCGGGCCACAAGATTCGACCAGTTTTTAATGTCATTGCGGCTGTAGCCGACCACTGTGGCCAGGCCGGTGGTACCGGAAGAGGAATGGACCCGGACCACATCCCTGAGCGGCACCGCAAAGAGCCCGTAGGGATAGTTGTCACGCAGATCCTGCTTTACCGTAAAGGGAAGCCGGCGCAGGTCGTCCAGCGACTTGATATCGCCAAAATTCAGGTTGAGCTCTTCAAACTTCTTTTTATAAAACGGAACATGGGTTCCCACCCGGTAGAGAGTGGACTGCAAACGCTCCAGCTGCAACTGTTCCAGGTCTTCCCTGGCCATACATTCTTTTTTCGGTTCCCAATACATGAGGCAGGTTTCAGGTGTCTGATTTCAGGTTCCAGGTTTCAGATTCCAGGTATCCGGTCTCAACAACTTCTCAGCTGAAACCTGACACCTGAAACCTGGAACCTGACGGCTACTCAATTTTTTCACGGCCCAGATAGGCCCGCTGCACATCACGGTTGGCCAGCAGATCTTCCGCCGGTCCCTGGACAATAATTTTCCCGGTTTCAAGCACGTAGCCGCGATCGGCAATTCCGAGTGCGACCCGGGCATTCTGCTCCACCAGTAAAACAGTACTGCCCTCATCCCGCAGGCGGGCAATCACGCCAAAAATATCGCGGACAACCAGCGGCGCCAGCCCGGTGGAGGGCTCATCCATCATCACCAGCCGGGGTCTGGACATGAGGGCCCGGCCCATGGCCAGCATCTGCTGCTCACCGCCGGAAAGCGTTCCAGCCAGCTGCAGTTTTCGTTCCTTTAAGACCGGAAACAGTTCATACTGGTGGCCCAGCTCTTTTGAAACCGCGGCCTTGCCTTTCTTTTTCTGCAGCACGTAGCCGCCGAGAATAAGATTTTCCTCCACCGTCATGGTGGCAAAGACCTGGCGCCCCTCCGGCACCAGCACGCAGCCGGAGGCCACAATTTTCTGCGCCGCCCGGCGGATACAGTCCTGGTCCCGAAAGACAATCTCCCCGGCAGCCGCACGCACCAGACCGATAATCGTGCCCAGCAAAGTGGTTTTGCCGGCACCGTTGGCCCCGAGCATGGTCACGATCTCTCCGGGGTCGACGTGGAGGGAGATATTTTTGAGGACCCGCAACTTGCCATATCCGGCATCCAGGTTACGAATTTTCAGCATGGTTCAGACCACGGCCTCCTCTTCGTCCTCGCCAAGATAAATCTTGATAACCTCCGGATTCTGCTGAATGGAAAGCGGGACATCCTCTGCAATCTTCTGTCCGAAGCTGAGCACCACAATCTCATCGGAGATATCCATGACCAGCGACATATCATGCTCCACCAGCAGTACAGTGATTCCCATGTCCCGGATTCTGGTAATCAAGCGGCCGACCTCGGCGGTCTCGTAGATATTCAGCCCGGCGGCCGGTTCATCAAGGAGCAGCAGTTTCGGTTCAGTGGCAAGAGCCCTGGCCATCTCCACCGCCCGCTGCTGGCCAAAGGCCAGACTAGTGGCCTCGGTATCGGCAAATTCTGCAATTCCAAGCAGTTCCAGCAGCTGCATGGACTTGTCCCGAATCTCCTTTTCTTCCTTCCAGGTGGCCGGGGAGTGGAACATACCGGCAATAAAGCCCGCCCGGCTGCGGACATGGCGACCGACCATCACCGACTCCAGGGCGGTCATGCCATGAAAAAGTTTGATGTTCTGAAAGGTACGCGCCATGCCGAGTGCCGCGACCTGATGGGGTTTCAACCCCTGAATCTCCCGGCCCTGAAAGATGACCTTGCCGGATGACAGGTTCAGATTCCCGGCAATCAGGTTAAACAGTGTTGTTTTCCCGGCACCGTTTGGACCGATCACCGCCTTGATGGAGCCGGCAGGCACCGAAAAACTCACGTCACCCACCGCCTGCAGACCGCCGAATTTTTTATGGACTGATTTCAGTTCAAGCATCTATATTCTAATAATCCATGTTTATCAGTGTCCATCCGTGGTTCTCTTTGAAATGAACAGTGCCTTCACATTGAGGCTCAAAATCCCGTCCGGAGCAAAGAGCATCACCAGGATCAGTATACTACCAAAAACCGCATCGTCATAGGAACCGAAAACGCCACGCAGGGAAAGAAAGGTCAATCCCACGCCCATGATCAGGGTGCCCCAGATGTTTGCCATACCGCCGACGGCCACCAGGGCCACATAACGGACCGATTTCATGACCGAGGCTTCGGAAGGACCGATACCTCCATTGTAATGAGTCAGAAACACCCCGGCAATGGCGGCATAAACGGCGGACAGGACAAAGACATTGAGTTTAAAGCGGGCCGTATCGACGCCGATGGCCTCAGCCGCCTCCTCAGAGCCGTGAATGGCGCGCAAAGCCCGCCCGACCCGGGAATCTATCAGGTTCAACAGCAGCCAGAGGCCAACACAGAGCAGGCCCCAGGCAACATAGTAATTCTCCACCCGAAGGCCGAAATCACCGCTGACACTTAAGGAACCCAAAGGACCCAGGGCAGGAAGAAGTGTTAAACCGGGCACTTCCGAGATGCCGTCGGCCTCACCGAAATATTCGGAAGCCAGCCCGATCCGAAAAATAATAATCCCGAACCCCAGGGTGGCCATGGCCAGATAATGCCCTTTGAGTTTCAAAACAGGAATGCCGAGGACAAAGGCAATACCGGCTGCCGTCAGTACAGCGAGAATACAGGCCGCCCAAGGGGCAAAGACCAGCAGTTGTTCACCATACAGGTCCTGCCCGGAGACCAGCATGCCAACCGAGCCAAGCCCTTTGACCAGCGGATGCGCCTGCAGTGCAATCAGGTTATGGGTGGTCAGGGCGGCCGACAGGTAGCCGCCGATGGCAAAGAACCCGGCATGGCCAAGGGAAATCTGACCGGCATACCCCATGACCACGGTAAGACCTATCACTAAGAGGGCGTAATAGGCCGACATAGTCAGCTGAGTCAGATAAAACTGAGTATCAGTAATTTTTGTCAGCAGTTGGGTACAGATGACCAGGATGACCAGCAGTCCTATCTTCAAGAGCTTTGACTCTTTGATCTTCATATTCATGATCAAAACTCCTTGAGTCGGGCTGCTGCACTGGAGCCGAAAATGCCGTGGGGCCGGACAAAGAGAATAATCAGTAGAATTGTGATGGAAATGGCATCCTGAAAGGCAAGCGGCACCACAGCCACCGAATAGGCCTCAAGGATTCCGAGCAGTAAACCGGCGGCTACCGCACCCATGGAATTTCCAAGGCCACCGAGAATAGCGACCGTAAAGCCCTTGACCGCCAGACTGGTTCCGGAATCGTACTGGGTATAGGTAATCGGAGACATCACACATCCAGCCAGGGCGCCGATACCGGCACTGAGCATAAACGACAGGGTCACCATATTGCGGGTATTGATTCCGCAGAGAATCGCCGCCGTCCGGTTGGATGAACAGGCCCGCATCTCGCGGCCGATCGGGGTTATCTTAAAAAATAAGCTCAAGCCCAGCACCATGACACCGCAGACCCCGATCACCCAGAAAACCTGTGGTGAAATGCGTACCGAGCCGATGGTAATGGTGGTAATCTCGTTGCCGACAAAATAGGGCAGCGAACGGATGGATTCACCCCAGATATGGCGGGCAACCTCACGAATGAGAATGGAAAGGCCGATGGTGATGATGATCATCCGCAGGACGGAGGGGCTGTCCAGCCAGCGAATAAAGACAATCTCAATCAGGGCACCGAGCAGCATGGTAATCAGCACGGCCAGGGCAATGGCCACCGGCAGTGGAACCACCTGCAGAAGCGTTATCGAAATCATGCCGCCAAGCATGACGAATTCACCCTGGGCAAAGTTGATTATACCGGTGGTGTTGTAGATAATATTGAACCCGATGGCGACAATGGCATAGATGAAGCCATAGGTTATACCGGCAAAGAGGTATTGGAGAAACAGGGTAGAGGTCATGGGTTACAAATGGTTTCGGGTTCCGCGTTTCGGGTTTGAAGTTTACAGTTTCCCGTCTTCGACGGTCACCACTACTTGCTCCACCGCAGGAACCGTGCAACAAGGCCAACGTTAAAAACAAATTGGGCGGGCCGAAGGCCCGCCCATTTCAGGTAGAACTTATTTGCCGTCGTAAAGAACAAATTTACCGTCCTTTACGGTCAGCATTACAAAAGCGTTGATATCAAGGCCATTGTGGTCTTCCGGAGAAAAGTTAAATACGCCGCCGGTTCCGGGAAAATTCTTCAGGTTTTCGATCGCATCACGAACCTTGGCCCGGTCATTACCTGCAATTCTGATGGCCTCGGCCAGAATAGTCATGGCATCATAACCGTGACCGCCGAAGGTGGAGGCTGCTTCTTTGTACCTGCCCTCATAGTCGGCCTTGTACTTCATGAGCAATGTCTTCTGCGGGTCTGAATCCGGCAGTACATCGGCAACCAGCAGACGACCGGCGGGAAAGATAATCCCTTCGGCTGCAACACCGGCAGCTTCAACGTACTTGATATTACCAAAGCCATGACTCTGGAACAGTGGTACCTGCCAACCTGCCTTACGCATATTCTTGACGATAATGGCCTGGGCGGGAACGATGGACCAGTTGACCACGGCCTGAATGTCTTTATTGGCCATCAGCTTGGCCACCAGGGCGGAGAGATCGGTCGCCTTCTTGTCATAGGTCTCAGCGTCAAGAACCTCAATCCCGAATTCAGGGGCTATTTTCACAAGCTGGGCCTTACCTGCCTTACCAAAACCGGTGTTGCCGGCAACAACGGCAATCTTATGAATACCGAGCTTCTTCATCTCAGCATAAATCTTCTTGACCGCAAAAGAATCCTTCTGCGGGGTCTTAAAGACATAGCTTGCAACCGGATTGACAATCACCGCTGCCGCACCGCAGGTGATCAGCGGGGTCTTACCCTGCTCGGCAATCTTTTTGATTTTCATGGACTCACCGGAGGTGGAGGGCCCGATAATAGCCAGAACTTTTTCCTCTTCAATCAACTGTTTGGCAAAGGAAATAGCCTTTTCCGGATTGGCTCCTGAATCCTTAAGGATCAGTTCAATGGTGTCGCCGTTAATACCGCCGGCCTTGTTGATTTCATCAACCACCATCTCAGCGGAACGGGCCTCGGGACCACCAAGAAAGGAGGCACCACCGGTTACAGCGAAAATAGCACCGACCTTTATGGTTCCGGCCTGCACAGGAAGGGCCAGCATACAGAATGCGGCCGCGCCAAGGATTATCTGTTGTATTCCAATTTTTCTCACGTCATTCCCCTTTTTTAATTTTCTGATGGTGATCTTCTAAGGGTTCGTTCAGAATGCGAAGTTATTTCTGAGCGAACCCTAATGATCATTTTTCAACAACAACGACTGAACCGAAAAAAGTCCGCCGGTTTAGCTGTTACAAAAAATCCGTATTCATCGGTGTTCATCTGTGGTTCCATATTTATGAGTCTGTTGATTAATGAGGATTTTCGTTCAAGGTCAAGGCATACGGAAATTTTTACCACAGGCATATAGTTGATATTCCGAGGATAAAAATTTTCGTATAACGCAGAGATTGGGCGAAAATACCATTAATCAACAGACTCATTTATAATGCACAGACCTGATCACCGGAGAGGATAATAAAGCCGGCAGCCTGAAGGCTGCTGATCGCCTTGTCCATATCATCAAAGCGAAAAATAAGGACCGCATTTTCACCGCTCTTGTTGACAAAGGCGTACATATACTCAACATTCAGTCCCTCGGCCTCCACGGTTTTGAGTACGTTGGCCAGGCCACCGGACTTATCCTCGACCTCAACCGCAATCACATTGGTTTTACCGACCGTAAAGCCGCCCTCTTTAAGCACTTTTTTAGCGGCATCGACCTTGTCGACGATAAGACGGAGGATCCCGAAATCAGCGGTATCCGCTACTGAAAGAGCCCGGATATTGATATTGTTTGTCGCCAGAATTCCGGTAATTTCCGCCAACCTACCTGATTTATTTTCCAGAAAAACAGCAATCTGTTCTACACGCATGACAAATTCCCTTGAGGTTCTGAGTAAGTAGGTTGGGTTGAGGAACGAAACCCAACAAGCTACTCATCAATGTTGGGTTTCGTTCCTCAACCCAACCTACAATTATCAAGACATATTGAAAAGTTATTGAATTTTAAATTCAGCGTTTCGGGTTCAAAGTTTCCGGTTATCAATCACTCGCTGGGCCTTGCCCTCGGAACGTTGAATAGTGCGGGGCTCGACCAGTTTAACCTTACAGGTAACACCGAGCAGATCCTTAATCTCAACCTGGATCTTTTTGGTCAGGTTTTCCAGGACCCGGACCTCATCGGAAAAAACCAGATCACTGACTTCGACCAGTACGCCCATGGTATCAAGATTCCCCTCGCGGTTGACCTCGATCTGGTAATGGGGTTCGACACCGTCAATACCCATCAGGACATGCTCAACCTGGGAAGGAAAGACATTGACCCCGCGGATAATGAGCATGTCGTCGGTGCGACCGGTGACTTTTTCCATTCTGACCAGAGTTCGCCCACATCTACAAGGCTCGGCAATCAGGCAGGAGATATCCTTGGTCCGGTAACGGATAATCGGAAAGGCCTCCTTGGTCAGGGTGGTGAAGACCAGTTCACCGGCTTCGCCATAGGGCAGCGGCTCAAAGGTGTCCGGGTCAACGATCTCCGGCAGAAAATGATCTTCCAGGATGTGCATGCCGTGGTCGGTCTCCAGACATTCCATGGCCACACCGGGACCGATGACCTCGGAAAGACCGTATATATCGACCGCCCGGATCCCCAGTTTGCGCTCCACTTCCTCGCGCATATTCTCGCTCCAGGGCTCGGCCCCATGGATACCGACCCGCAGCTTGAGTTCCTCTGGGTCAACCCCCACATCAGCCATGGCATCGGCCAGGTTAAGGGCATAGGACGGAGTTGCCATCAGCACGGTGGAGCCGAAATCCCGCATAATGGTGATCTGTCTTTTTGTATTACCGCCGGAAACCGGAATAACCGTAGCGCCCAGCGCCTCAATGCCGTAATGGGCGCCGAGGCCACCGGTGAACAAGCCGTAGCCGTAAGCGTTATGGACCATATCACCTTTGGTGACACCGGCCATGGACAGGGCCCGGGCCATACCCGAAGCCCACATCTCAATATCACCCTTGGTATAACCGACCACGGTCGGCTTGCCGGTGGTTCCGGACGAGGCATGGACCCGGACCACCTCTTCCATGGGCACCGTAAACAGACCGAAAGGGTAGTTGTCCCGCAGGTCATCCTTGGTCGTAAAGGGCAGTTTTTTCAGATCGGCAAGCGACTGGATATCACCGGGTTTCACCCCGGCCGCGTCCATTTTTTCTCTATAGGGAGCAACCGTTGCATAGACCCGGTGGACCAGACGCTGCAAACGTTTAAGCTGGATCGACTCCAGTCCGGCCCGGGGCAGTGTTTCTATCTCATCAACCCGCATTGCATGTTCCTCTTTTTAGTTATTTTGACACGCTTTGGATGTTGATTGGTGGGCGGTGCCCACCCTACCACAAAACAATACATGATACCGTTTTCTTCTCACGACGTTGTTCCTTCAAGGACGAGAAAAAATCAGTGTGCATCCATGTCTATCCGTGGTTCTCTACTATCAACTATAGACCAATTTCCGCCCGGCCTCAAAGGCCTGCTTATTGACTTCGCGGAAAGCTGGTTTTACTTTGATGTCGATCACATCAAGAAAAACCTGGGGGGCGACCGCCAGAAAATTAGACATGGCCCCGACCATGGCCACATTCGCCGTCCGCAGCTCGCCGACTTCTTCGGCTACCGCAAAGGCGTCAACCGCCACCACATTGATCCCGCGCGAGGTCAGTTCGTCAAGAATATTATCCGGATACTCTATCTGTCCCTGGGCAACCGCCGGCGGCAGAATTTTTTGAGTATTCACCACTACCGCACTGTCTTTATGTAAATAGGGCAGATAGCGAACCGCCTCCAGAATCTCAAAGGCGACCAGGATATCCGCCGTACCCGGTTCGATCAGGGGCGAATAGACCCGCTCACCATAGCGCAGATGGGCCTCAACCGAGCCACCGCGCTGGGCCATGCCGTGAACCTCGGATTTCTTGACATCAAAACCGGCCTGCAACTGGGCATAGGCCGTCAACTCACTGGCCAGCAGAATACCCTGACCGCCGACTCCGGAGAAGAGAATATTTCCACTCTGTTTCATCAGTTCTCCTCCCGCTTGCTGATCGCATCAAATTTGCACAGCTCGGCGCACTGACCGCAGCCGTTGCACTGGACCTCGGTAATCATTGCATAACCCTTCTGTTTTTCTTTGTAGCCTCGCTCCACCGCCTGTTCAACTGTCAACGGGTGCCAGCTGATGGCCGGACAGCCCAGACGGACACAGGCCCTGCACCCTGTACAGTTTTCAAGACTGGTGCAATAGGGAGGATTTTTTGCCTTCAAGACTTCCGGCAGCAGGGCACAGGGGGCCCGGCTGATAATCACCGAAGGTTCCGGGGAGGCGATTTCTTCTTTCAACACCTTGCGGGTTGCATTGATCGCATGGGGATCAACCACAACCACCCGGGGCACACCAAGGGCCACGCAGAGTTTTTCCAGGTTGATGGCGTTGGCCGGTTCGCCCTTGATATTTCTGCCGGAGGCCGGATTCTGCTGATGGCCGGTCATGGCGGTAATGCGATTATCAAGAATGATCACCGTGGCATAGGATTCATTGTAGACCGCATTGAGCAGCCCGGTCATCCCGGAATGCATGAAGGTGGAATCACCGAGCACGGCAACCACCTTACCCACGCCTTCCTTGCCCAGAGCCTTGGTCATGCCATGGGCAATAGTCACCGAGGCCCCCATACAGACGCAGGAATCCATGGCTGAGAGCGGCGGCAGAAAGCCCAGGGTATAACAGCCGATATCACCGGAGACAAAGACATCTTTCATCCTGGAGAGGCCGTAAAATATACCACGATGGGGACAACCGGCACACATATTCGGCGGCCGCATGGGAAGGTCAAGCGGGGCAAACAGTTCACCCACCGAATCCGTATCCACGGATTTGCGAACCAGAAAGGAGTTCAGCTCACCCTGATTGGGGATCATATCCTTGCCGTGACAGTCAATGCCCATGGCCTTGATATGGGTTTCCAGAAAGGGATCGAGTTCTTCCACAATGACCAGATCTTCAACTGAAGCCGCAAAGTCACGGATCATCTGCTCCGGCAGCGGCCAGACCATGCCGAGCTTGAGAACCGGGGCTTCGGGAAAGGCCTCTTTTACGTAGTTGTACGAAGTGCCGGCACAGATAAAGCCGCGCGGCCCAGTGCCCTCTTCCACCCGGTTTTCAGGCAGCGTTTCGGCAAGTTCACGGGCGGCGGCCATCCGTTTTCGACCTCGACTCTCCGCATCCTGGCATTGCCCGGCAGCATCACAAATTTGGCCGGCATCTTTTCCAGACTGGCCTCAGCCCCGGCAACCGGTTCACCCTTTTCAACCACGCCCTTGACATGGGCGACCCTGGTCGTGATCCGGAACAGAACCGGGGTATCAAGCTGTTCGGAGAGCTCAAAGGCAGTCCGCATCATGGTCTTGGCCTCAGCCGGATCAGAGGGTTCAAGCATGGGCAGCTTGGCGGCAAAGGCATAGTTACGGTTATCCTGCTCGTTCTGCGAACTGTGCATCTGGGGATCATCGGCAGTCAAAACCACCAGCCCGCCGCGTCCACCGGTATAGGCGGCGGTAAACAGAGGGTCGGCCGCCACATTCACACCGACGTGTTTCATGGTGGCAAAGGCCCGTACTCCGGCAAAGGAGGCCCCTATTGCCACCTCCAGTCCCACTTTTTCATTGGGAGCCCATTCACCATAGACCCCGTCGTACTTGACCAGATTGCCCATAATCTCAGTTGACGGCGTGCCCGGATAGCCTGAGGCCACCTTGACCCCGGCCTCCCAGGCGCCCAGAGCTATGGCCTCGTTTCCCGACAGCCAGAGTTTGTTGTCCTTTTCATCAAAAGCCACGTAGTACTCCTTGTGTATCTCGCTATTTTTCAGGTGACGGTATTCCTGAAACCCGCCCTGTATTTCCAGTTACCACAATCGTGCATTGTTACCCCAAAAGACCGGTGCGAGGCAAGAAATTTCATTACCGCGCAGTCTCTTTCTCCCTTTTCTCGTTGTAACCGTTCACCAAATAGCAACTAAGATTGATAAACTCATACTTGTAAGCGTTTACCAGATAAGAGCAGACTTCGGTGCTCCATATTCGTTTAGATAAGCGTAGACTTCGAGCAGGCCGACGAATCAGATAAGCGCAGCGAAGCGGAGACTTCGATAGCTTGCCTATGTGAGGAGGCCTGATCGAACGAAGAGGGGGTGCGGGTGAACGCTTACTTCTCTTTAAAGGTCAGCACTGCCCGGCCATGATCAGGAAAGACATCCGAAACAAAAACAGCAATCTCGGTCGACTGCAGCAGTAAAAGCAGTTCATCCTTTAAAACCGAAATTGATCCTCCAGGCGATGCCTCAACCATCCCGGCCAACCAGTCGGCCGCACCTTGAACCTGATCTGCAAAACGGCTCGGCCAGAGAACAAGAACCCCGTTATTGGCGGCCTCTATCTGTTTGGCCAACTCTGGACCCAACTTCATATCAACCGACCCCGACAAATGCGTTCGATTGAGTTCCCCATTTAAGAGTTTATTCAGGCTGTCCGGACCATTGGCCAGATATAACATGTCTTCGGTCAGAACAACAGCCGGCTGGGTTGCCTCCCCGGGAAGCAGTGCCCAAAAATAAATTGTATATTTACCCACCTGTCGCTGCTGCTCACCGGTCATCCCCCGGTCCGCTGCATTTTGCCTGATTCTTGCCAGCAGCGCATCCGCCACTTGAGGATCTTTAACCTGAATAAATAAAACAACCTTGGGCAGAGGAAACATGCCCTCCTGAACGATCCCTTGCAAGATGAGACCATATTGCGGGCCAAAGGCCTGTACTACCTTATCCAGAGAAAAACCAAGTTGCCGCTGCAGCCTGTTGTCCAGCTCCTGGTACTGCTCTTCTTCCGCTGCCGACAGAGTTTCCAACAGGGCTGAAGAACCGAGACTCGAAGACCAGCTATAGAGCAGCGGGTTATCGCCGAGCAGCTGCAGGGTTCCATTTTCCTTGCTTGCCGAATCAACCAGTTCCTTGACTGCAGGATCAAGAAAAGCATAGTCATAACGGCTGATGGACTCAACTTTCCAGCCTTTTTCGGTTTGTCCCCCCGCCGTGCCGACAAACTGCATGCCCTCCAGATATTGACCGGCCTTCTGCAGATCTTCATCTCCCGAGGACAGCAGGTACGGCTGCAGACGATCTAATTGAACAAAACCACGGCTGTACTGTCTGGTCATCGACAGTCCCTGCCAGAATTTCATGACGGTGATAAAATGGGCTGCCTGCTGCAGGGTTTCTCCGGAAGCCTTTGCCGCAACACAACGCTCAATGGCGGCGGGAGTATGGGCAAGAATCAGGCGGCTGCCCTCGGTATACGCGTACACGGTATTCTCTTCATCGAACTGAATCCGGGTCAAAGACAGATCACCACTGGTAAACTCGCTGACATCCTTTTGCAGCAGAGTACGGGCAAAGGTTTCCAGGGCCTTGGAGGACGAGGTCGTCGCCAGAAGAACCATGGATCTTTCCATAGCCTGCTGCGGGTCACCGGCAAACAGATCCGCATCAACCGGCAGCAAGGCAAGATCCACATCATCACCAAAGATCATACGAAAGCCCGGATTCTGCAAAACCGAAAACAACTGGTCGTAGCCCTCTGCATAGTCACGAATAACCTGGGGCTCAACCTGCAGGTCGGACAGGATACGCCCCATGGTTTCCTTGGATAAAAAGTTTCCCAAAGCCGTATTCGGAAAGAGTTCAGCCAGACCGTTTAAATCCCGCAGGCTGATCGTAGCCAGGGTATCAACAGGCAGATAGTCGGCATAACCGGTATCAGCGGGCTCACTCGATGTCTGGAAGAAAAAATATGCGCTTCCTGCGCCAAGCAGGATAATGATTAATAATAGACTGATTTTTTTCATTATATTCTCCGTAGAGTACTCCAGTTGAGCCGTTTGAGCCGTTTAAGCGTTTACGCGTTCCGCCGTCTCGATCTTTCCCTGGGCCTCTTCCCATTTCTGGTACGCACGTTCAAGTTGGCGCTCGACCCGGCTGTATTCACGGCTGGTCTCAGACCAGCGTTCCTGATCACTGTACAGGTAGGGATCGGCCATCAGCTGCTCAAGTTCAGCCTTACGGGCCTCGTTTTTTACAATCTCTTTTTCCGCAGCTACGCTCTTTTTCTTCCATGGTCCTATCCTGGCGTTGAGCTGCTTTCTGGCCAGGGCCTTGGCCCGGCGCTGGGCTTTCTTATCACCCGACTTTTCCGGCCCAGGTTTTGACTCATTTTCCGCCGCAGATGAACACACCGAATCCTGCTGTTCTTCCTGCCGGCGACGGGCCAGATAATCATCTATATTCCCATCATATAGGGTGCCGTGACCATCCCGAATTTCCAGGACCTTGTTGACAAAAGAGTTGGTGAAAAACCGGTTATGGGAGACAATAATAATGGTGCCCTCATACTGGGCCATGGCCTCCTGCAGGACTTCCTGGGAGCTGATATCGAGATGGTTGGTCGGCTCATCAAGCAGCATCAGGTTGGCCGGACGAACCAGCATTTTAGCCAGGGCCACCCGGCTCTTTTCACCCCCGGACAGAATCCGGACCTTTTTGTCCACCTCATCACCGGTAAACAGGAAGGCGCCGAGCAGGGAACGAACCTGGGTAATGGTCATGTTCTGAGCCGCATGATAGACCGTATCCAGCAGACTCAGTTCACCGGCAAGTTCCTGGGCCTGATGCTGGCCGAAATAGGAGAGAATCACATTATGACCTGGACAAACCTCACCTTCGGCCGGTTCCAGACCGGCAAGAATTTTCAGCAAGGTTGATTTTCCGGCCCCGTTGACTCCGACCACAGCCAGCTTATCGCCTCGCTGCAGAGAAAGGCTGACATCCTCAAAGACCGTTTTCTCTCCGAAAACCTTGTGCACACCTTTCAGGGTCAGGACGTCCCGGCCCGAGGCCGCAGCCGGGGGAAAGGAAAAATGGACGGAGCGCTCGGTTTCAGAGAGTTCAATCCGCTCAAGCTTTTCCAGCTGTTTTACCCGGCTCTGAACCTGACGCGCCTTGGTGGACTTGGAACGGAAGCGGGTGATGAAGCGCTCGGTCTGCTTGATCATCGCCTGCTGGTTGCTATAGGCCGCCCGTTCCAGTTCCAACCGCTGCTCCTTTTCAACCAGAAAAAAAGAATAGTTGCCCTTGTACACGGTCAAACGCCCGATGGACAACTCCCAGGTGATCTCGGTGACCCGATCGAGGAAGGAACGGTCATGGGAGATGATTATCATGGCGCCCTGATACTGGAGAAGAAAATCTTCGAGCCAGGTCAGCGAATCAATATCAAGATGGTTTGTAGGCTCGTCAAGCAGCAGCAGGGCCGGTTTCTGCAGGAGCAGTTTAGCCAGCAGGAGGCGCATGATCCAGCCCCCGGAAAAACTGGCAACCGGCTGTTCAAGGTCATCGGCGGAAAAACCGAGCCCGAAAAGGATCTTTTCGATTTCCGGCCGCATGCGAAAGACATCCTGGCCTTCAAGCAGGTGCTGCAGATCCCCCTGGCGTTCAAGGAGTAGATCAATTTCAGGGGCATTCTGGTCAAGACCTGCCAGTTTTTCGCCAATTCGCTCAAGTTCTTCCTGACTGGCCAGAATATCATCAAAGGAGGATTCGGCCTCGTCATAGAGACTGCGATCACCCAGTTCAATGGTAATTTCCTGGGGCAGATAGGCAACCGTGAACCAGGAAGCGCGACTGACAATACCGGGATCGGCTTCCTGGCGGCCACACATAATCTTGAGCAGAGTCGACTTTCCGGTTCCGTTTACCCCCACCAGGCTGATTCGTTCACCGGTATGCACCTGGGCGGAAATATCACGAAAGATATGTTTGGCCCCGTACTGGAGGCTGAGGTTGTTGATGCTGAGCATAAGGCAGGTTTCAGGTTTCGGGTTTCGGGTTTCAGGTTTCAGGTTTAAAAATCCCTGCGCTTTGCGCGACTCTCTGAGACTATTCGCCGGAGAAGAACTTTGTATTCTTCGTTATCCCGGACTTCCGGGATGATTGTCAAGGGTTGGCTTCGATGGACAGGAGCTATCTATCAGGGATCAGTTGAACAACTCCACGGGCTTGATCCGGATCCGTGTGCAGGGTGAATCTATCAGAGAGTCCCAGGCTGGTCAACCTGTGAATGTTGGCCGAGCGTATTCCCCGGAACACGGACTGATCTCGATCGGAGATCTGCAGCCGGACCTGCCTGCCCGGTGGAACCCGGCTGAGCAATTTTCTTGTCTGGCCGAGCATAAGGCGGGCATTGACCAGTTCGCCAAAGGCCGGGTGATAGGGACCGGCCACCAGCGATCGCTCCAGCTCCGGGCCAGGCTGTAATCCCATCCGAACCACCCGGATGCCGTGAGCGGTCATCTTTTTTTTCATCCACGCAGCCTGGAGGACGGCCCTGGAAAGCGACAACGGCCTATACTCACCCCGTCCGTACTGGAGCTCAAGACCGCTGCCCGCAACCACCAGAACCGGATAAATGCGGACAAAGGCGGGTGCAAGCGTAATCACCTGGGCCGTGCTCTTTCTCAGGGATGTGAAATTCTGCCCCGGCAGCCCGACCATCAGCTGGATTCCCAGTTCCATCCCCCCATCTTTGAGCAGAGCTGATGCTCGAATCGTATCTTTTGCCAGATGACCACGAAGACTCCGCTCCAATACCGCATCGTCAATGGACTGAACCCCGAGCTCAACCGTTGCGACCTGGTGCTCCTGTAAAAAAGCAACAATCCCTGGATCAATATAATCAGGCCGGGTCGACAGACGGATGGTCTGCACTTCACTGCACTCAATGAACGGCTTAACGCTGGAGAGCAATTCCCGCTGCCGGGCCATGGAAAGACCGGTGAAACTGCCACCGTAAAAGGCTACCTGCACCCGGGATGCATTTTTTTTTCGACCGCGCTTAAGCCAGGTGCGGATAATCCCGGCAACCTCGGAACCCGTTACCGGTTTGCCCTCCACCCCGCTGATAGAGTGCTGATTACAGAACACGCAGCTGTGCGGACATCCTTCATGGGGAATGAAGACGGGAATAACCAGTGGTTTCGGGTTCCGGGTTTCGGGTTCCGGGTTCTGAAACCCGAAATCAGCTGGGCGTGCCATCTTGCCGAAGTTTTTTTAAGGCAGCGCCTGCAGCCTGCTGTTCGGCCTCCTTTTTACTTCCAGCCCGGCCGCTGCCGAGTAACTGGTCATGAAACTGCACAGACACGGAAAAAATACGGGCATGGGCCGGACCATCTTCCGCCTCCAGCACATAACTCGGCCCCTCATTATAACGCTCCTGCAAAAACTCCTGTAGACTGCTCTTGGCATCGGCCAGCATCAGATTGTGCTGGCGTTTGTCGATCAGTGGACCGAAAAAGCGCTGGACAAAACGCAGGGCCTCGTCATAGCCGCCGTCAAGAAACAGGGCCCCGACCATAGCCTCATAGGCACAGGAGAGTATCGAGGATTTTTCCCGGCCCCGGGAGGCATCCTCTCCCTTACCCAGGAGCAGATAGTCGCCAAGATCAATGGCCTGAGCCATTTCAGCAAGCCCGATCTCATTAACAAGGGCCGAACGAATCCGGGTCAGCTTGCCCTCGCGCATGCCGGGGAAGCGGGTAAACAGCGTATAGCCGACAGTCAGATCCAGCACCGCATCACCCAGAAACTCCTGGGTTTCATTATGGCGACCATTGTCGAGCCGTTCAAAGGCAAAAGAGCTGTGAATCATAGAGAGCTGCAACAGCTCTACATCATGGAACCGATAACCGATTCGTTCCTGCAGAATCTGCAGGCTTTCTTCGTTGTCCTGGACCAACGCATGAAGAGTGGTGCCCATATTCAAGATTTCCTCTTGTCAAAAAGTGAAACTATGGTATAAAGTGCCGCTACATTCTTGTGGCGACGTAGCCAAGTGGTAAGGCAATGGTCTGCAAAACCATTATTCAGCGGTTCAAATCCGCTCGTCGCCTCCAGCATATCCAAGGGGTTTTCCGTAACACACGGAAAACCCCTTTTTTGTTGAACAGTTATCCCGGTCATACACAGATAAACCAGCATGGCTGGACCAAGATTTTTAACGTCACAGCCACAACCAAGGATGAAAATAGCCCGGATCAGCATCACTTCGTGGGCGATTTTCAGATAAACCAGCATGGCTGGACCATATTATACAGGTCACAGCCACAACCAAGGATGAAAATAGCCTGATACGACATCACTTCGTGGGCTATTTTCGGATAAACCAGCATGGCTGGACCAGATTTTTAACGTCACAGCCACAACCAAGGATGAAAATAGCCTGATGCGGTATCACTTCGTGGGCGATTTTCGGATAAACCAGCATGGCTGGACCAGGATTTTTTACCGTCACCGCCACAACAGGTAGCGTAGACTTCGAAGCATGAAAAAAGCCGGCCTTCCCATCGCCCACAGGGGTGGGCTCCTACGTCAAAACGTCAAAATGATTTTACTGTTATACTCACCGCAGGCGGTAACTGTTCAGATTTCTGTCTTCCGGTAAAACCATAGGTGTACATGGCTTTATCGCTCGAAACTCTCCAGCCAGCCTATGACGGTATCTCCAGCTTCTTTCTGCGGCCTTACCTGCTGCTGATCTTCATCACGGCCAAAAGCCTCCATAAGGAGTTTACACGGCTGCACCTTCGGAAGAACATACAGGTGAAGACGACAACGACCATACTCGGCTGCAGGATATATGGTTTCCAGCAATTCGGCCCACGCACCGGTATCATCGGCAAAAACATCGACCTGCTCCTGTTGTCCGGCCATCGGATCTGCAAGAAGAGCTTGCAGGCGATCAAAAAGTTCATGCTCCTGCAGGGCCTGCAGACGCTCCGGCGGTAACGGTTTGTTTTCCCCTGACGGCAGCAACAGCTTTAAAAAACATTGGCCGGTACGGGCATCCAATCTTTCATATTCCTCAACCAGCAGATCCACGGCATCCTGATTGGTGGAGATAAAACAGTTTGGCGGCACAGCCGGCCGATCATCACCCAGGCAATAAAGACGGGTCCAGGCCTTGAGCCGCAGCCCCTGCAGACCATCCGTCCGCCCGGTGGCGGAACGGATGTTTTTAGTCAGTGAAAAAGGCTGCCCATGTTCCTTGCGCAGTTCGGAAAAAAGACCGTTCTCCATCTCGCTGATTTTTTCCAGATCCCGCTTGAGGCACAACTGTTCCGCATCAAAAATTTCACCAAGCTTTAAGAGCAGGCGGGCCTGCCAGAGCAGCATGTCCTGCTTTTCCCTGACTTCATCCTGCACTCCTTTGCTTTGCAGCAGGTTTTCAATAATAGCATTTTTTGATTCCCGCCTTGACCGCCCTCCCCGGCCGATTCCGGAGAGTGAAATATTTTTGAGCCGAGCCGCATAATCATCACCCCGGTTTTTCAAGTCTTTGATCAAAGCAAGAAAACGCTCCCGCTGCTCCCCCAGAGGTGACGGGACATGGATCGTGCCAAGTCCGGCCTCTTCAAGATCCCGGGCAAGAGGCGACTGCAGGACTTCGGGTATTTCGTCGTCCTCAACCGCCCGGCAGTAGACAATCGGCGAAAAAACCTGTACAAGAGGGAAGAGAATTGCATCCCCGGGAACTGTTTCCGGAAAAATACAAGCTGACATTTTTTTAGTATTCATATGAAGACATTACGAGAAAAATTTACCTTAACTATAACGGGCCTGATTTGGCTCACCTTTCATGTCCGGACCGGGCCTGACATGGCCAGTATCCTTTCCGGCACCTTTGCTCAGATCATGTTAACTGCCCCGTACTCCATAGGGTTCACCTATATTACGGTGATCATGATCCGGTATTTTACCGGCGGCTCCACCCCGCCCTGGGATCGAATCATCCGAATCTTTTTTACTATCGGAATATTTTTCGCCTTTTTCTTTGCCCTCTACGAGTATGGCGACCGGGCGGAAAAACTCCGCAAAGCGCAGGAAGAAAATCCTCCTACCGTATCACGGATTTACCTGAATGAAAACCAGAAGGTGAAGTTGTATTAGGCATAAGAATAGTATCAGGCCCGAGCAGCGTTCCCGGATTAGTCACCGAATTACAGCCGGTCTGGGCATTATCGCCCAGAATAGCACCGAATTTTCGCAGACCGCTGTCCAGAGTGCCGTCGGCTGTTTTCACCCGCACATTTCCCGGTAGAAAGCGAAGGTTGGCGAACTTGGTTCCCGCTCCGAGGTTGGCGTTTCCCCCTAAGATAGAGTCCCCGAGATAGGCAAAATGCCCGGCCTTGGCATCGTTAAGGAAAATGGAATGCTTCACCTCCGTAGTGTGGCCGACAACACAGCGTTTTCCAATCAGACAATAGCCACGCAGATAGGCGCCCTGCCTGATTTCAGTCTGATCGCCGATAATTGCCGGCTCCTTGATCAATACGCCCGACTCAATCAGTACGCCCTCACCGATAGAGATCCTTCTCCCCAGCAGTACAACACCGGCCATGATGACTGATGCCCCCTGCAGCAACTGACCGTTTCGCAGCACCTCAAGTTCCCCCTTGACGGCATCACCGTAATTTATTTCATACTCCCAGGCGCAGAATAGCTTGCCATGATAAAGGACCAGGGGCGCCTCCAGAGGTACCCCTCTTGTCAGAGACGCGTGTTCCAGCCTCCCGTCAATCTGCCCGTCGACATAGGTTTTCAAATTCCCCAGTGCCTCCCAGACAAATTCCGTCCCGACAAATATTTGTTTATGGGAAAACTCACTCAGATCAAAAAAAGAAGCTGCATTCAACATAAGGGCACCCCACCTTGATAGTGAGAAATAGTTTACGGTTATACACCGTATGTGATGTGAACCGCACTTTTCACAAAATGCGAGCCCGTCCTCTACTTTCAGGTATATTGAGCCTGCGATATTTATTCAAGAAAAAACGGTATTTCTATCCTCGCCATGGTTGTCCCTCCTTGACTTGTGGTCCTGTTGTGTTTACCTTCTTTCGACTGATATAATCCCGAGCTGAACGCCCCAACCGATCTGGAACTGGGAAACAAACCCAAACCTCCTTCTTTTGACCGGTTGCAGATGGGATTGTATCTGGCTGAAGTACAATTAATTCTGCAGTCTGCAGGCTGCTATGAGGAGAAAACCGTGGAATTTGATGACGCCTTATCCGCCAGTATGGATGATTTTGCCGAAAACACCCAGGACATGGAGATTCCGGAATCTCTACCCATGATGGCTGTCCGTGATGTGGTGGTTTTTAATTATATGATTATCCCGCTTTTTGTCGGCCGTCCCGGCTCCATTGAAGCGGTCAATGACGCCATGAGCAGTGACAAGCTGTTGATGCTGGTCACCCAGAAAGATGCGACCAAGGATGATCCGGAGCCAGAAGATATTTACGAGACCGGCATGGTCTCCATGATCATGCGAACGCTCAAGCTTCCGGACGGACGACTTAAAGTCCTGGTCCAGGCCTTGTCCAAGGCAAAAATTCGCGAATTTGAACAGACCAGCCCCCATTACCGGGTCGCCATTGATCTTGTCCCGGAACAGGAGGCCGAGGAGGTCACGGTTGAAATCGAGGCCTTGATGCGCACGGTTCGCGAGCAGACCGAAAAAATCATGTCGCTGCGCGGGATTCTGTCCGCCGACCTGATGATGATCATCAACAATATCGAAGAACCCGGGCGGTTAGCCGACCTGGTCGGCTCCAACCTGCGCCTCAAAATTGCAGAAGCCCAGCAGATCCTTGAAACCGTGGATCCGGTGGAACGGCTGACCCTGGTGGCTGACCTCCTCAACAAAGAGCTCGAGGTTTCAACGGTTCAGGCCAAGATTCAATCCGATGCCAAGGAAGAGATGTCCCGTTCCCAGCGGGAGTATTTTCTCCGTGAACAGATGCAGGCCTTAAAACGCGAACTCGGCGACGAAGACGTCTATTCCCAGGAGATAGAAGACCTCCACAAGGCCCTGAAAAAGAAAAAGATGCCCAAGTATGCAAAGAAGGAGGCAAAAAAACAGCTTAAACGGCTGGAAATGATGCATCCGGACGCATCCGAGGCAACTATTGTCCGCACCTACCTGGACTGGTTCCTGGATCTTCCCTGGAAAAAATCTTCCAAAGACAAGCTGGACCTGAAAGTCGCGGCCAAGGTGCTCGATGAAGACCATTACGGCCTGGACAAGATAAAAGAGCGTATCCTGGAATACCTTGCCGTCCGCAAGCTCAACAAAGACACCAAAGGGCCGATCATCTGCTTTGTCGGCCCTCCGGGCGTGGGTAAGACCTCCCTGGGTCAGGCCATTGCCAAGGCCATGGGCCACAAGTTCTACCGCTTATCGCTGGGCGGCATGCGTGACGAGGCCGAAATCCGCGGCCACCGTCGTACCTATATCGGCGCCCTGCCCGGCCGCATCCTCCAGGGGTTGAAAAACGTCAAGACCAACAACCCGGTGTTCATGATGGACGAGATCGACAAGATCGGCGACGATTACCGGGGCGATCCCTCGTCCGCCCTGCTTGAAGTTCTTGATCCTGAGCAGAACGACACCTTTTCCGACCATTACATGAACCTGCCCTTTGACCTGTCCAAGGTCATGTTCATTACCACCGCCAACCGGTACGATACCATTCCCGGGCCCCTCCTTGACCGGATGGAGGTCATCCAGCTTTCAGGTTATACCCAGGAAGAAAAAATGGTCATCGCCCGCAAGTACCTGCTGCCGAGACAGATCAAAGAAAACGGTCTGCGCCCGAGCCAGATCAGGTTGAACGATGAAACCCTGAAATTGATCATCAGCCATTACACCCATGAGGCCGGGGTTCGTAACCTGGAACGGGAGCTGGGCAAGATCTGTCGCAAGCTTGCCCGCAAGATTGCCGAAGGCGGCAGGGGGCCCTACACCATCTCCAGGAATACCATCTCCAAATACCTCGGCCCCCTGCGCTTCCTGCCGGAAACCGAGCTCGATACCGTTTCCCAGCCCGGTCTGGTTATCGGTCTGGCCTGGACCGAAGTGGGCGGAGAGCTGCTGCACATTGAGACCGCAATCCTGCCGGGCAAGGGCAAGTTGATCCTCACCGGCCAGTTGGGCGATGTCATGAAGGAATCGGCCCAGGCAGCGCTCAGCTATTGCCGCAGCCGCCACACGGCGCTCGGGGTGGATGCGGATTATTTCGAGTCCATTGATATCCATATCCATGTCCCGGCCGGAGCCATTCCCAAGGATGGGCCGTCAGCCGGTATCACCATGACTACGGCGCTCTATTCAGCGATCCTCGGCAAACCGCTCCAGAAAGGTCTTGCCATGACCGGTGAAGTCACCCTGCGCGGCCGGGTTCTGCCCATCGGAGGCCTGAAGGAAAAAGCGCTGGCAGCCCTGCGGGCCGGAATCAACCGAATCATCATTCCCGATGAGAATGAAAAAGATCTGGTGGACATCCCGGAAGAGCTGCGCAAGAAGATCACCTTCCTGCCGGTCAAGTCCATGGACGAGGTTATTAAAATCGCCCTGGGTGATATCAAGAAAAACGGCGACAGAAAAAAAGCCGCCCATAAGGGAAAAAAGAAAAAAGGTTGAGTAGCAAGAGTAAGAACAGTCCGGCTTAAACGATCACACCACAGAGGACAGACCAAATTATAAATGCGATCACTGCTACTGTGGGCTCCAGCTACAGCCCTGCTTATTGTATTGGGCATCTGGATCTGGCTTGGCCTGTATGTAAACGCTCCGGCTCCGGGTTCCGGCATAGCCACGGTGTTTATCCCAAAAGGGGCGGGCCTGAGCCAGATTAAAACCATCCTTAGCCGGGAAGGAGTGATTAAAAACGACCTGCGCTTTCTGATCCTGGCCCGGCTCACCGATTCCGGCCATCGCCTGCAGGCCGGGGAATTCGCCATTGCCCGCAACCTGCGACCGGGTGAGGTCCTGAAAATTCTTGAACAGGGCGAGGTTGTCCAGCATCCGTTGACCATACCCGAAGGATTAACCACCCTGCAGACAGCTGCCATTTATGCCCGATCCGGCTGGGTCGACCAGCAACAGTTCCTTGCCCTCTGCAAAGACCCCGCTTTCATTCACAGCCTGGGGCTGCAAGAGGATCAACTTGAAGGCTATCTCTTTCCCGACACCTATCTCCTGGTCCGCGGCAAAACCGACAGCCGCACCATTATCACCACCATGGTAAACCGTTTCCTTGCCGTCTGGCGGGAGGTCTCCGCTGGTCAGAGTACGACTATGAGCAGGCATGAGATCGTTACCCTGGCCTCAATTATCGAAAAAGAGACGGCAGACCCCAAAGAGCGGCCGCTCATTGCCCGGGTCTTTCTCAACCGACTGGAAAAATCCATGCGCCTGCAATCCGACCCCACGGTCATCTACGGCTTGAATGATTTCAGCGGCAACCTGACCCGTAAGGATCTCAAACAGGAAACCCCATACAACACCTACGTCATCAAAGGCCTTCCCCCCGGCCCCATCTGCAATCCCGGGCGGGCAGCGATTGAAGCGGTCTTCCACCCGGAACAGTCGGACGCGCTCTACTTTGTTTCAAAAAACGACGGCACCCATGTCTTTTCCAGGACATTAAACGAGCATAACCGAGCCGTGCGCAGGTATCAGAAATAGACGAAGAATCAATTCGTTCCGACTGTTTTTTCAAAAAAAATCTTGTTTTCAGGCCAATTCAACAGATATACTAAAATATGTATATCACCATGAACCTTGACTGGATATCCAATTGATGCTCCACATCTCTCACTTAAAAAAACGACAAATACTTTTGCCTTTTTTGTTTCTCTGCCTGTTGCTGCCTTCCCTTGCTCAGGCCGAAAAGGTCAGAGTGGGTGTGTATGCAAACAAACCCCTGGTCTACCAGGATGAACATGGTGTTTTTCAGGGACTGACCATTGATGTGCTGCGCTCAGCCGCCAGAAAATACGACTGGCAACTGGAATTCATTGAGGGCACCTGGCCCCAATGTCTCAAACGCCTTGAACAGGGCACCATTGATCTGCAGGTAGCCATTGCCGACTCACCTGAACGCCGCAACCTGTTCGATTTCACCACCACTTCCCTGATTACCAACTGGGGCCGGGTCTACAGCCGGGAAAATGAACAGCTTCATTCCCTGCTTGACCTGCAGGGAAAAACCATTGCCGTTCTTCAGGATGATATCCATGCCGAAGTCTTTGCCGATCTCATGGAAAAATTCGGCCAACAGGTGACCAGCAAGTCCGTAAACAGCTACGATGAGGTGTTGCAGAGTATTGCCGACAAATCCGTTGATGCCGGTATCGTCAACCGGATGTATGCCATGCAGAACGCCCGCCGTTTTGAGGTCTCGGAAACCCCGATGATCTTTAATCCCATACGGGTCTGTTATGCCGCCGCCAAAGGAAAAAACGGCGACCTGCTGTCAGCGCTCAGCATGCATCTCAAGACATTGAAGGCGGATACCGACTCTGTGTATTACCAATCGCTTGAAAAATGGTTCGGAAAACAGGCGCGGAAAAAAATCCCTGGATGGGTGGTCAATACCCTGATCATGCTGTTGGTCTTGATTCTCTTCTTTTTATTAACCATGCTGGTTTTGAAACAGCAGGTCGCGTCCAGGACCAAAGAACTCAGGGAAAGCCGCAAAAGATATCAGACCCTGTTTTCCCGAAGTACAGATGCTATATTTGTCAGTGATATGCAGGGAAGGATCATAGATGCAAACGACGAGGCCTGCCGAAGCCTGGGCCACACCTTTGACGAACTGACCCAGTTGACGGTCCCGGAAATCGAATCAACAGCCCGTGAAGAAAACCATTTCAAAAACGTCATGTCACAACTGAATGACGGCAACAGGATCACCCTGGAATCTGTTCATACCCGCAAAGACGGTTCTACCTTTCCGGTCGAAGTCCACATCGGTAAAATTGAAGTACTGGGACAGGATGCTGTCCTCGGTATTGCCCGGGACATCACAGATAGAAAACGGATGGAGGCGGAACGCGATCAGGCCCTACAAAACCTTGACTCGGAACGAGAGCGGCTCACCGTTACCCTGCGCAGTATCGGCGACGGGGTCATCGCCACCGACGATAAGGGCATCATCGTTTTCATCAACCGGGTAACGGAGCAACTGACCGGCTGGACGGAACGGGAAGCCACAGGTCGTCCGGTTGAAGAGGTCTTCAATATTGTCTGTGAAAACACCGGCAATATCTGTGAGAATCCGGTACACAAGGTTCTTGAACTGGGGAACATCGTTGAGCTCACCGACCATACAATCCTTATCGCCAAAGACGGCACCCGGCGCAACATTGCCGACAGCGGCGCCCCAATCCGTGACCGCAAGAGCACCATCATCGGCACGGTCCTGGTCTTCCGAGATGTCACTCTGGAAAAAAAGAACGAGGCCGAACTGCTCAAGGTCAAAAAACTTGAGTCCATCGGCGTACTGGCCGGCGGCATTGCCCATGATTTCAACAACATCCTGGCTGCTATCCTGGGCAACATCAACCTGGCCGCCCAGTATATCGAACCGGAAAGTAAAGCCGGGCTCCTGCTCAAAGAGGCGGAAAAGGCCTCCACGCGGGCCAAACAGCTGACCCAGCAGCTGTTGACCTTTTCCAGGGGCGGGGAGCCGGTCAAGAGTATCGAATCTCTGCCTGAGCTCATCCGGGAATCCGCGGATTTTGTCCTCCACGGCACCAACATAGTCTGCAAATACGATATTCCCGATAACCTGTGCCCGGTCGAGGTCGACCGGGGCCAGATAGGACAGGTTATTCAAAACCTGGTTCTCAACAGTCGCCATGCCATGCCCGAAGGCGGAACAATTACCATCAGCTGCGCCAACGTTGAGGACAGTCGCCAGGAACTGTTCCAGGGCCTGCAGGATGAAAAATATGTCAGAATTTCTTTAGGCGATACCGGAGTCGGCATTCCCGAATCGATGCTGGAGAAAATTTTTGACCCCTACTTTACCACCAAACAGGAGGGCAGCGGCCTCGGGCTGGCAATAAGCCACTCCATCATCAAAAAACACAGGGGTTTCATCCAGGCCCATTCCATGCCCGGCCAGGGGACGACCTTTACCTTCTACCTGCCCGCCGGCAACGAGAGCCAATCCGAACAATCATATGAACCGGAAACGATTTCAGCAACTGGCGGCACCATCCTGATTATGGACGATGAAGAGATGTTCATGGATGTTGCCACCCGGATGCTCGAACATCTCGGCTTTGAGGTCGTGGCAGCCGAAAACGGAGAAGAGGCCATTGCCCGCTACCGCCGACTTATGGATGACGGAATTGCAGTGGCGGCGATCATTCTCGACCTGACCATTCCCGGCGGCATGGGCGGCCAAGAGGCCGTCCACGAAATCCGCCGAATCAACCCGGCGGCAAAGGTCATCGCCTCCAGCGGCTATTCAACCGATCCGGTCATGGCAAAGTACCAGGACTACGGTTTCAGTGCTTCGGTTGCCAAGCCCTTCAACCTCAAGGAACTGAACCGGGCCATCAATACCGCTCTGGCGTAGGTTCAGTTTCCACCAAAAAACGAGTCGAATGCATACATTTTTTCCACCGACACACTTTACTTGCGGCCTTTAACACCATATGGTATACATAGCTAGTGTCTGTCCAAAAACAGCCTTTTTCGGCCGAAGCAACTCGATATTAATTCTCAGATAGTAACCACTCTGCAAAGGATTCTTCTTCATCAGGCCGCAACCCCAAGATTTTTCTTTCACGGTGCGTTTTTTTCGA
>JAJRQC010000130.1 GCA_024280455.1 Deltaproteobacteria bacterium
CCTACTGTGTCAACTCCTGACGATAACATTTGTATTCTCCTATCGTTGTGTTTATACTGGAGAACATAAAGGCACGGCCTGCGCTTAACGTCAGAAATTCACCCTCACTTTCTGATGAAGAATTATAGTCTATGACAGTTACAAATAAAGTGGACCGTCTTTTTTACGGCGGTCTGCTTTATATTTCCTTTTTCTGCTTTTTCTCAGTGTACTGAATGTACTGTTGCTGTTATCAGTTTATCCGGCTACTATGACGGTTTATATGGTAATACTTATGATCATACCATTAGTACAACTTGTCCTACAACACTCGTTCATAGTCCTTTACGCAATAATGACCATCCTGTCTACCAAACGTTTAATATTCAAACGTATACATGGGATTCAACAACTTCTTCATGGATAGCTGGTTGGGGATATGGTAATCATGCTATAAAAGTTGTTGATTTGCCTTCAATATTTGCGGCATTTTCTCTTCCTCTTCCTGATATTTCCGGTTCCTATTCCACTACTGATGGTAGGTTACTTTATCCTGATGGTCCACCTCCTGATTGTGGTACTCCTGTCTGTGATGATTCAGAAAAATTATGTGAACAATTAAGGCTTGTAGATGATAATAATATAATAAAATATGCTTCTTATGTAATATATGAAAATCGTAATGCTCCTATGAGCTCAACTGCTTCACTTGAATATACTGCCGATGATTTTGATAGTAATTTAGATTATACCGCCTATATGCCTATCGTTATTAATCCTGATATCGATTGTTTTTGTCCTGATGACAATCATCTTCCTCAAGATTTACAGAATAATTTTAATGTTGTTCCTCCAGGTGAAAGCGTTGCGGTTGCCGCCGCTAATTGTAGCGGCTCGGAATAATAAACGCCCGGGCGCGCAATAATGTTTACTCTGAGCTCACAATAAAGGTCACTACGAATAGGGTCGGGCTCGGATTAAGTGTCACTGAGCTCAGATTAAAGGTCACTGGGCGCGCAATAACGACGCCGGGCTCACAATAAAGGTCAATAAGGATTTCGGCGTGTTTTTCAGTTATAGAGGTATCCCCGCAGCAAGCATTTCGATCTGGATCTCTTGAGTTTGCCCAGGTGATAATTTCCCGCGCAGGAAAGAACGAATAACCTTTGGCTGCACATTAACCGTAGTGGCAAGAGTCTTAATGTTGTAACCATGCCGGGTTAGTTTCTGCTCAAGACCATCAATATCTTTTGCGAGAATTGATTCAACCACAGTTGCTGAAACCGGGCTCTCGCCGACTAGATACGCGGCCTCAAATGCAAGCGTAAGATGATGTTCAATTTGTAGAGGAGTCAGAAGGTGCTCGGCCAGCAGATCAACGGCCTCGTCAGTGATAATTGACTGAATGTCTGTACCAGATTTTGAACATTTTTGAAGCAGCCATTCAATAAACTCTCGTTTGCTGGCAGCTACTCCATCCAAATCAAAAACCGTAGTCCTGGATCCGATCTCCTCAAGAGACGACCGGCGAAGGTCATTTTTCAACTTTGGGTGTCCGGCAAGAACAACCGAAAGTGTACCGCCACAATCCTGTACCATCTCAATAAGACGTTTTAATCCGATCAATGTCTTCCCGTGAAGATCATGGGCCTCATCAATAAAAAGAGCAACGGGTTTTTTCCTCTTTTTTATCAGTTCCTGAAGCTTCCGTTCTTTCTTTTCCGCTTGAGTTGGAATTTTTAATTCTTTTTCAGTAGACAGATCATAGAAGAGTGCAATTATAAGGGTACTGAGCGTGACTCTGGCCTTTTCTACTGATAGCGATTTAGCGACAATTATTTCGTTTTCTTCCGACAACGTATTTCGTATTTTTCGTAATGTTGTGGTTTTTCCACTCCCCACGATTCCGGAAACGGCAATAAGTTTTCCTTGCCGTATTGCCATTCTGAGTTCCTGAAAAATCCGCTTATGATGTTCTGTCTCGAAATAGCCAACATTACGGAATTCCTTCACCAGTTGGAAATTCTTCATCACATCACTTAACATTTTTCACCTCTTTCCGTTGTTGCCGAAAATGGCACCTGATTTGGTCAGTAATTTTTCTCTTCAGAAGTGTGCCTGATACTATTGTATCAATTTCTTCCTTTTCCTCTTCAGACAGCTTGGAGAGGGGGACACCCAGGTAACCGGCTATAGCCTTTTTAGCTTCCAGGATATTTGGGTAAGAAAATTCATGAAAAGGATCAGGATCATCGAACTGTACAACGGCTGTCCCTTCGGAAAGACTTCTCTTAAAAGCATCTGTTGTCCTGCTGTCCTCGGTTAGGGCTTCTTTAGGCAGTGCGATTTCTTTGGCCAGCTTTTCAATGGAATCCGCTCTCTTGTCAGCCTTGCTCTTACGCACAGCCCGGAATTTATGAAGAGGTATAGGGCCATCATCTGGACGAAATGGACCGAATTTCTCCTCACCATGCTCGACAAAAAGTTCTGTATCAAAAAGTCCCCACCACAATATAACGTCCTGCCCGGCTAAGGCCGAATCTACTCTATAGGTTCCACCGTTTACATTTATGGTAGCATCACTCCTGACCTTCCGTCGTTCCGGTTCACGGGCAAAGGTGGCAAATCTATCCCATGAGCATACTTTTCGTAGCCCTGAGGGAGGAATGTTTTTTATCCAGTCCTCAAGCCGCGAATGGCTCTCTGACCGATGGGGTTTTTCGTTATAGCGGAGGACATAATTCAAAAGCCAGGCGTTTGCCTCTGCTTCATTTTTCGGCGTATGGAAATGATAGAGCGTCTCATGAAGTTCCTTGATGGTTCGAAAAGGTCGTTCAACTTTTCCTTTTGCCCTGGCCGTGGTACGGCGACCACCTTTTCCCTTGGGCATGTGTGTGCGCAATTCAATTCCAAGATACTCCAATACTCGTTGAAACACCCTGCTTCTGGCAATGGGACCGTTGTCCGTATAGATCATCTGGGGAATACCCTGAAAAGGAAAGCCCTCTGTTTCCTTTACGGCCATTACCCTGTATAAAAAACGAAGAGCGGCCTCTACATCTTCACCGAAAACAACATGATATTCCTGGTAGGCAACACCGCTTCGGTCATCGACCAGGCTGTACAACATGAGCACGGGCTTGCCCTGTCTGTCCTCAACCCATGCCGGCCATTCCGGTAACTGTTTCAGGTCCGAAGGACTTAAATCAAAATGCCAGCAGTCGTTTGAATGTTTGGCCTGAAATCGTACAGCCGCCGATTCCATATCCAAGGAACGGAAATCATAGCCCCATTTTTTTAAATAACGGTTGACTGTTGCCTTTTTCAATATTCCTTTTGGCGGTTTTTTGAGCCCTTGGGCAGTTTCGATGCCAAAATCTTCGAGAAGGCGGAGGGCTTCGGTGGTGGGAAGGTGGTGGCCCTTTTTATTGCGAGTTTTTAGTTTCATGGCCGCGATTATTTGACAATAGGTCTCCATTTCTGCATTAGGAAGGACTCTGGTCATTCCTGCATCGGCACGGCGCAGCGATTTCGGAATTCTTTTTTTTCGTAATGCACGGTAAACGGAACCAACAGAAACGGCATAGAGGTCGGAGAAGGTTTGAATCATCTTCACCCGATCAGGATGTCGTGGCGGCAGAAGATCTAAACGCTTCTTTAATTCCAACAACCGTTCCTCTGGAATTTTTTTGCCCATTATTCCTATGCCAAAAACCTTCGTTTTAGACACCCTCCTTGGTTGCCGATTAAAAAAGCAGTAAATGGAGAAAAACCGTGTCAAAGCAGATGACAAAATCATCATGCCAGTATATATACCATGATAACGGTTTCGGCACAATTCAGAGGGTAAAAATAATGTTGGTAGGATATGCACGGGTTTCAACTCTGGAACAAAGTCTGAACCTCCAGGTCGAGGCTTTGAAAAAAACAGGTTGCGATAAGATCTATGAAGAAGTTGTCAGCGGTATTAAAGCTGAGAGAAAAATATTAAATGAATCCCTTTCTTATCTTAGGCCCGGTGACACGCTGGTCGTCTGGCGGTTGGATCGTCTTGGCCGAAGTATGAAGCAACTCATCGAGCTGATCAATATGCTCAAAGAAAAAGAAGTTGGCTTTAAGAGTATTGTCGAGGCAGTTGACACCACCACACCGACCGGCCAGTTCTTTTTTCATATTACCGGTGCGTTTGCCGAGTTTGAACGAAATCTGATCAGGGAAAGAACCATGGCCGGCCTAGCCAGTGCCCGCGCCCGGGGAAGGAAAGGCGGGCGACCGAAGGCCCTGGATCAGGAAACCTTTCAGATGGCCCTCGTTCTGTACAACGAAAAAAATATAACCGTGGCCGATATTTGCAAACGGTTTAATATCAGCAAGAGAACCTTCTACCGGTATCTTGAGGATCATAAAGCAAATGAGAGGGAAGGAGGTTATCGATGACGAACATAAAGTGGATTAAAACCTAAGAAATTCCGGGGAACATTAAAGTTTGCCTTGGCACTCTCCGATAAACCTTTAATAGGTTATAATGTAAAGGAGAAATCATGATACAGTCTATAGGTCAGTCACCTGCAAATATTTATTCAGCACAAGTTCAATCACAAAATAGACCTGCTGGTGTTCCGGCAGGGGCAAAAGAGGCATTTGCCATTGACCTTGCCAAGCTGTTCACTCCCTCTGAAAGAAAAACTATTGAAAACATAAAGGAATATTCAAAGTCGCAGGGGATGAGTCAAAAGGACGTGGAAATGTTAGAAGGAGATATTATACATGCAAAATATGCTGCTCAAAAACATTCTGATGAAATTTCCATCAAGGAAATACTCGGTAGACAGATTAGGGGCATCCAGGATGGCCACGGGAATAACAACGGTCCATCCTTGACTTTTCTTCAAAATATGTATGACAACTTCCAGATGCTCCAAGGCACCGAATTGTTTGCCTGAGAAATATCTATTGCAAAAGCAAGAGGTGGTACATCGGTATCATCCAACCTGTTTCAATTACCATTACGTCATGCGTATCTGTCACGCATTCATTCTGACTGTTACAGGCATTGCGTGTAACAGTGCATATCCCGCCTTGAGTTCCCTCTACTGTAACGGTTGTTGTGTTTACTGTGCCAACAATCGTGCAATTCTGGGTAGTTGACCAGTTATAGACCGTGGCATTAGCAACGGTTCCGTCGAGTTCGATGGTTTGCTCAACCCTTACTGTTGCAGGACCTGTAATCTCCGTTGATTCCGGAGCAGCCTCGATCCAGGAGACATTAATCTGGCAGGTACCGGGTGTTGCTCCACTGGGGTTACCATAATCGCCCGGATAGCTCATTCTAAGGGTAAATGAGATCGTTGGGGACAGGCCGGTAAAAACAGAGGTGTAATAAGAAAAACTGGTTATGCCGGTTGAGCGCCCACCTGCCACTAACGTTGTGTCTGGAAAATCCCCATAAACCGTACAAGAACCCGTTACAACGGTAATTCTTGCGCCAGGAGGCGGCGAGGTACCTTGGAGCGTGAACGTCAAACTTTTTGTATAGCCGGTTATTCCAGGAACTGGGCAGGTATCTACTCCGTATAATGATCCACCAGCAAAAGCAGTCCTCAAAACAAATGGTATAATCAGGATTATAGTGACCAAACAGGTAAATTTTTTCATTATCTCCCCTCTCTCAATCTACTTAAATATTTCAAAATAACATTTTTTCCCGAGATATTAAATAGGTAGAAATACCAATTTGGGAACAGGTAAATATACCCTTGTGGAAGCCGAAATCCTTATTGACCTTTATTGTGAGCCCGGCGTCGTTATTGCGCGCCCAGTGACCTTTAATCTGAGCTCAGTGACACTTAATCCGAGCCCGACCCTATTCGTAGTGACCTTTATTGTGAGCCCAGAGTAAACATTATTGCGCGCCCGGGCGTTTATTATTCCGAGCCGCTACAGCTAATGATCCGTTTTTTTGTGCTCAAGAATGTTTTCCAAAGGGTTATGTTTATACAGATGGTAAATGTATTTGTGTTGATGATGGTGCAAAAACTGATTCTGCTTCAACTCCTCCAGGTTCTCCAACTTCTGAAACCGCCGCAAACGCTCCCGCAGATCCTACTGATTCCGCGCAACAGCTCGGAGCTGTAAACGAGAATTTAGCTTCTATTATAAATCAGGGTAATCAGTCGAATGAATATTTATCTAATATTTCCGATAATCTTGCTTCCAGTGTGAATAATCAGCAAGGAATTGTTGACGGGCTTGGTGGTCTTGGTGATCAGCTTGGGAATGATCTTTCCGGTCTTGGTGAAAAACTTGATGGAATTTCCGATCAGCAGGCAGAGGGATACAATCTTGAGGGTACAGCTGATTTACCAACAGATAATGTTTACGATACTGATCTTGATAATTTAGAAGAAGATTCTCTTCTTGATGCCATTACCGGTTATATGTCTTCCGGTATTCCCGTTTTGTCTTATATCAATGGTTCCGGCGCAATCATTTCAAATGCTACGTCTAGCGTTTCTTGTGATCTCTGGGGTTCTACGGTTACTTTTGATCTTTCACCCATGGCGGATATTCTTAACACAATGGGGTATTTCCTTACTGGTATTTGTACCATAGTTGCTTTTTTTATTATCGTTGGTAGAGGTTGATTAAATGCCTATTATAATTACTACGTTACTGAGCTGGTTTGGTTCTCTTGGTGCAAAATTTCTCACTGATTCTCTTCTTAAATTTGCCGCTTACAAATTACTTGTTTTCACTCTGCTTACAGTAACATTTCCGATCGTCATTAAAAATTTGTTGACCTGGCTTTTTAGTGTTTTGACTTCTGCAGTCGGTAATATTGATATGGGGAATCTTACATCAGCCACTATTCAATTTACCGGGCTTACTGCGTATCTTGCTCAACAACTTCATTTAACGGACTGTATTTCTATTTTACTTACTGCTCTGGCTATTCGATTCGCCTTAAATTTTATTCCTTTTATTGGTTAACGGATATGGCGATACGAATCATTGAAGGTGTCCCTGGTTCCGGTAAGACTTATTACGCCGTTCGTCACCTGGCGAAACATTATTTTTCAAAACAGAAGGATGGTTCTTATGAGCTTTCTAAGCCGTGTACACTCATTACAAATATTGATTCATTTCAACCTGATCACCTTTCTTTACAGGATGAAATCAAACATGCAGGCGGAGTGGAACACTTTTTCAGCTTCGATTATCAGGAAAAATTCAAAGAGGGAAAAGAACAATTAGTTTACATTATCGATGAGGCCCAGCGTTTTTTTCGAAAAGGACAGCGTAACTTGAACGATGTTTTTTCTTATTTTGAATATCATCGCCATTGGGGTCAAGATATTTATCTTGTCACTCAGAATGCTCGTAAATTGCCACCAGATATTGTTTACCTGACCGAATACCTTATTGTTGCTGCTCCCCGTACACGTTCGATTCTTGGTGAATTTAAGTACAAGTGGGTTTCCGAAGGTGAGATAATAAAAAGAGAAGGTTTCCGACCTGACCAGGGCGTTTTTTCTCTTTATAAATCCATGGATATTGGTGAGTCGGAGAAAATAAAAAATCCTGTTATGAAAACTGTCTATATCGTCCTGGCCATCGTTGCTTTGGCGATTTTTTGACCACCTTGTTTTTTGCCTGTTTTTTTTGCGGAGACTTTTGGTTTTCTTTTTACCTTTGGGCTTATTTAGCCCATCTGTAGAAGGGGGTTTGCTGCTGTTACGGCTGTTTTTGCTGATTTGTTCTTCCAGTTTTGAAACTCGTTGTGTCAGTATTTCCAACTGTTCCAGCTGGGACAGGATGATGTCTACAAGGGCTTCAGGGTTGGTTTTGGCAATGACAAGTAATTGTTCGCGGGTGAACATCATGTCCCTCTCTGGCATAACTCCTGCCTGAAGTTTTTGGTGAGAGGGTACAAGAGGATATCCTTTACGGGTACGGATAATTGTGTGTGACGACCATCCTGCCTGGAGCGACCTTTGGTTTGGCCGACACACTGCCAGTTGGCCGCTTTATAGCAGGTACCTTTAAAGAGATTGCATTCAACGAAGGTTTCCACCATATGGACAGGGTGAGCGTATTTTGTAATCCAATCCTGTTTTATGCGACGCATGACAGAACCAAGGATATGGCTGCCTAAATGTGGGACATGCACTTGTGGCAGAATCAGGAAACGTGTATTGTTGGTGATGAAATTGATGTTTTTTGCGCGAGTTTCTCTATCCCACCCGATAAAGTGATCTCGGGGAGCGGTTTTCCAGGCAGCAGAACCAAAGAGAAGGCAGGCTATATCCTGACCGGATTGATCACGAACCAGGTATTTAATGTTTTCACCGACTGTCCGGTTAAACCCCAGGTAATGAAGGCGATTCAGGTAATATCCTACACAGCTGTCCTTGTATGAGTTTTGAGTCGGAATATGGAAGGATAGTGGTGTGAGGTTTTTTAGATCCGTCTCTATTGGTTTAAGTTCC
>JAJRQC010000012.1 GCA_024280455.1 Deltaproteobacteria bacterium
AATCTATTTGAAATTTATTTTTGGTAGTAACGGCTCACACTGGACGTCAGTTTGAGTCAGACTAGCTGGAAAGATGGAGGCTTTTCTGTATCTTTCAGTGTCAGGAATTAATCTATGAAAGTGTTTGACAAGGACACTTACCTGGATAGTTATCTTAAACTGAAGGCAAATATAAAGTGGCATTATGTTGGCTTTGGAAATTAAAGCTGTCCCCGTTTTTCTCCAGAAAAAAATTAAAAAAACAGCATCAGAAATGATGGAAAGATAATCGATTACACGAAGTATTCAGCGTGGTGTGGCCAGCCCCTGCCCAGCCCCGTTCCCTGAGCAAGCCTGGTACACTGGAACCGAACTGTTTCAGAAAAACGATTGACACGTCGGCAATTTTACGGCAATAATGCTGACTATGTTTACACGACAGCTGGATAAAATTGAAAGTTCTGCGTTTTTGCTCGGGCCGAGAGGAACAGGCAAATCAACCTGGATAAGGGAAACGTACAGAAAGAACACGGTAGTTTACGACCTTCTAAACACCACGGAGTTGATTCGTCTAAGCCGTGAGCCCTCCCTGCTCTATCAGGAAACTGCACACCTGCCGCCCGGTTCGTGGGTGGTTATTGATGAGATTCAGAAAGTTCCTGCCCTGCTCAACGAAGTTCACAGAATCATTGAAGAGAAAAAAATCAGGTTTATACTGTCCGGTTCCAGTGCCCGTAAACTCAGAGAATCCGGTGTTAATCTATTGGCCGGAAGGGCGTTGACATACAATATGTTCCCTCTAGTATCCCGAGAGGTTGGTTTTACTTTTGACCTGGAAAAACAGATTTTATACGGTATGCTGCCAGACTCCTATGTATCTGCCAACCCCAAAAAATACCTGCAGGCGTATGGTGAAACCTATCTGAAAGAAGAAATTCGGGAAGAAGCCCTGACCAGGAATTTCGGCAGCTTTGCTAGATTTCTTGAGATTGCCGCTCGTCAGAATGGTCAACTCACCAATACCACTGCCATTGCAAGGGATGCAGGGGTGGCCAGGCAGACCGTACAGGGGTATTTCGATATTGTAGTGGATACCCTGATCGGGTTCTGGCTTGAACCCTGGAAACTGAAACGAACAACGAAACAGGTGGCTCACCCCAAATTTTATTTTTTCGATTCCGGGGTGGTGAGGGCTTTGTCTGGCAGACTGGCTTATCCTCCGACCCCGGAAGAGCTCGGGCCATTATTCGAATGTTTTATTCTTAATGAAATACGGGCATACCTGCATTACACTGAGTTGGATTACCCGCTCTATTTCTGGAGAAGTCATGGCGGCATTGAGGTCGATATTCTGCTGGAAACCTCCAGGGGATTTGTTGCTATCGAGCTGAAGCATGGAAAACGCTGGGACAAACGATTCAATCGGGGGATGCACAGACTGGCAGAAGAACTTAAAGCTGGTAAGGTCAACCGTATCGGTGTCTATACCGGGGAACGAAAAATAACAATCGAGGATGTAATGGTCTGGCCGGCGCTTGATTTTCTCCAGCATTTATGGAGCGGTGAAATACTTTCCTGAGTCCTGGCCTGGAAAAGAGTGAAAACATAAAATTACGCTTTATCACCAACATGTGTCCATAACGGCCATTGTACGAGGTTGGCCGGATTCATTTTTTTTCTTGCCAAGATACTTATCCTAAGGGACTGTGCCAAAATAACTGTAACATCCTGTTTGCCTTTTTGCCTATTTCCTGTGTTGCGCAAAGCGTTACATAACCAGGCTATGCGCCCCTTTGCGCACCTTGGAAATGAACAAAAAATCGACGCGGCCTGGCCTTGTTACAGTTATTCCCTTACAATCCCTAAGCGTAGGGATACCTCCACAAATACACCTCGTTATCTGTCGGTTGTCTACGGTTCTATCCTTTCAAGAGCCGGTCCGGCGAGGGCCGTTATCAGCAAGAGCTAATAGAGCAAATCAACCAGAAACAGGCTGATCGACGGGATATAGGTCACCAGGATCAGGGCCACAATCATCACCAGCATCCACGGCAGAGCGGCCTTGGTCACATCTTCAAGACTCATACCTGAGAGCCCTGAGGCGACATAGAGGTTCAGCCCCACGGGGGGGGTAATCATCCCGACCTCCATATTCAAGGTCATGATAATACCAAGATGAATGGGATCGATTCCAAGCGCCATTGCAATGGGGAAAAATATGGGTGCCAGGATCAGAATAATGGAAGACGGTTCCATGAAGTCACCGGCAAACCAGAGGATAATGTTGACCATGAGCAAAAACATCCACCAGGACATATTCTTGGCCACCAGCCATTCGGCAATCGATTGGGGAATACGTTCCATGGTGAGCACATGGGCAAAAATCATGGCGCAGGAGATAATAAAGAGGAGCATGGCGGTCATTTTTGCCGACTCAAGCATGACATGAGGAATGTCTTTGAAACCCATGTCACGATAGATAAAGAGCGAGATGACGGCGGAATAGACCGCTGCAACCGCAGCCGCTTCAGTGGGGGTGAAGATGCCGCCGTAAATCCCACCGATAATCATGATAATCAACAACAGGCCCCATATTGCATCAACAAAAGAGACCCAGACTTCCTTGAGAGTGGGGACCGCCTCACAGGGCATGTTTTTCCGCTTGGCGGTAATCCAGGTGACGATCAGAAGCATGCTTCCAAGCATCAGGCCCGGTACGATGCCGGCGATAAACATCTTCCCCACCGACTGCTCAGTGGCCACGGCATAGACAATCATGATGATGGAGGGTGGAATCAGGATGCCGAGGCTACCTGCAGTGGCAATCGAGCCAACCGCAAATCTTTTTGTATAACCGGCCTCGACCATACCAGGAATCATAATCGAGCCGATTGCAACAACCGTGGCCGGACTGGAACCGGAAACCGCAGCAAACATGATACAGGCCAGGATACCGGCCATAGCCAGCCCGCCGGCCATCCAGCCGACCAGGGCATTGGCAAAACGAATAATACGTTTAGCCACTCCGCCGGTGGAAAGGAAGTTGGAACTGATAATGAAAAAGGGGATGGCCATGAGCGTGAAATGCTCCATGGTGGCCCCGAATTTATTGGGGAGAATTCCGGCCAGAATAGCTGTGGTGCTTGACCATTCCGGAATGGGATAGAACAACAGCAGGTAAATAGCGGATGACAGCCCGAGACAGATGGCAATGGGAACACCTGCTAGCAGCAGGATAGCAAGAACTGTGAAGATGACGGAAGCTTCCATAAAAGTACCTTGCAGAGTTTACGATTTACTCTATAATTTCAAGTTCATCAGCATCCGGTGCTGGTTCATTACTTTGGGTTATTTTTTCCTGTCTGCCGGTATAGACCAGCCAGCCCACCTGGAAGAATCTAAAGGTAATCAGGCCAAAACCAAAGGGCAGGGCCAGAAGGGGAATCCATTGCGGAATCTGCAGATCCACGGACAACAGTTCCATTTTATAGCTTTCCCGAACATAAAAAAAGGAAAGATAACACATCCCTGCTGTGAACAGGATAGAGATACCTATAGCCGTCAGAATGATCCACTTGCGTATCTCCGGCCTGAACTTGGTGACCAGAATATCCACGCCCAGATGGACACCATGCTTCACCCCATAGGATGCGCCGATCATCACCGTCCATAAAAAGAAATATTCCACCAGTTCCGGCGCCCAGGTAAAACCTGTGTTAAAGACGTATCGTGCGACAACCTGCGCGAAAACAAGCAAGGTCGACACCCCAAGAAAGAGAGAAATAAGTATCTCTTCAATTCGATCCAGAATCCCTGCCTTTTGCTGTTCCATATCTCTGTTTATCGTTTGTAGAGCAGCTTTAAAGAGTAACAGGTGAACAGAACTCGTCCTCTGTCCACCTGTTGATTTATATGAAAGTGCTTTCTAAGGCTTTGACTCTTGAGTCTCTTTCATTGTTCGTTGTGGCTGTGGCCTGAAGATTTGGTCCAGCCATGCTGGTTACATACAAAAAAAATACAACGGATATGTTGTCATTCAAGGGTAACTAATCACTGCTTATCGTTCAGGGCATTGACTGCGTCGATGTATTCAGCCCCGATAACGGAACGGAATTCATCCTGAACAGGTTTGAAGGCGATCCGAAAGGCTTCCTTTTCAGCTTCAGTCAACTCGGTCACCTTGGTCTTGCCGGAATCAATAATCTTCTGTTTCATGTCCTGGTTGATCTTGTATGCATTCACACGAATCCAGGCCGTGACTTCCTTCATGATGCTCTCAAGCTCAGTGCGGACATCTTTGGGCAGGTGGGCCCAGAACTGAGCATTGGTGACGACCAGATAGCCAAGGTAGCCATGATTGGTTTCGGTGATATATTTCTGTACTTCAAAAAACTTCTTGGAATACATGTTGGACCAGGTATTTTCCTGGCCGTCGATAACACCTTGTTCAAGGGCTGAATAGACCTCGGAAAACGGCATGACCAACGGATTGCCGCCAACGGCTTTAAACTGTGCTTCCAGTACCTTGGAAGACATAATACGAAACTTAATACCTTTCAGATCAGCCGGTGTTTTAATCTCCCTGGTGTTGTTGCCGATCTGCTTGAAGCCATTATCCCACATGGAGAGGCCCAGCATATTCTTTTTACCCAGCAGTTTAAACATTTTCCTGCCGACTTCACCGTCCATGGTCTGATACAGAACCTCACGGTTTTTAAACATAAACGGCAGATCAAACAGCTGCAGCTGCGGGACCCAGGATGTAAATTTCGCAGTAGAAGGAGCAGCCATTTCAACGCTGCCTGAACTCAGGGCGTCAAGTACCTTTTTGTCCGTATACAACTGACTGTTCGGGAAAATCTGAACCTCAACCTTTCCCTTAAGCCGCTCATTTGCAAGCCGTGCAAACATGTCGGCCGCCTGTCCCTTGGGTGTCGTCGGTGCAACCACATGGGAAAAACGAATTTTAATCGGTTTGGCCGAAACCATACCGGCGACCCCAAAGATCAGCCCGGCGGCAACACCTGCGGCAACCAGTGATTTCATTCCTTTACCAAACGTTTCTTTCATTGTTTACACTCCTTTTTTCAGGGTTCGCTCAAAAATAACTTCGTAGAGATGAGACGAAGTTGTTTTTGAGCGAACCCTTAGTTCATAAGAGATCACAACCAGTCCGACTGATTATGAAGCATCCCCACAGGGGTATTGTACTCACCATATCAGGATTCCAAAACAAATAAAACAACCAGTTAAAAATATCCGACTCCTACATTGGCACCAGGGGCAGATAGTCCGGAATCCAACGCATTTTTCGAATGAGTTCCTTGAGGCGTACAGGGTCATCCTGATGCTGAAAGGTCGAGAAGGCACAATTCCGGCTCACACCGAGCTTGATCGCTGATTCACCGACGGCCTGGGCAACGGCAAGGCTGACATCGGCAAGAGCAGTCACCGGAGGCAGCAGGGCCCCTTTGGCCAGCTCTTCTTTGCCGACAAACCCGGCAACCGCCCTGGCCGCCGCCGTAAAGAATTCCGGCCGGACCTCACGGGCGCCCGATGCAAGTACGCCCAGCCCTACGCCGGGAAAGACAAAAACATTGTTGGCCTGACCTATCCGGCAGGATGTTCCATTATGGAGGATATCTGGAAATGGTGAACCGGTTGCGATCAGGGCCTGGCCATTGGTCCAGCGGTAGAGATCAGCCGGCACGGCCTCTGCATGGTCGGTTGGATTGGACAGCGGCATGATCACCGGCATGTCGGTATTCTCCATGATCGACTGGACCACATCATGACTAAAACAACCCGGCTGACCCGAGGTTCCGATCAGTACAGTTACCCCACCTTTTTTAACAACATTTTCAAGACTGAGATCACTCTTATCCTTCAGCCACTCAAGGGAGGCCGGATCGCGGGCAAAGTTAACCTTATACGGCAACATCTCCCGGTCACTGGTGACCAACCCTCTGGAGTCAAGGGTATATATCCGACTGACGGCCTCCTGCCAGTTCAGCCCTTCTTCACACAGTGCGGTTCGGATCTGCTCGGCAATACCTATCCCGCCGGCACCGGCACCGTGGATAAGAAAAACCTGGTCTTTAAGTTGTTCTTTTTTCACCCGCATGGCAGCCAGAATTCCGGCCAGTGCCACCGCCCCGGTTCCCTGAATATCATCATTAAATGATATCAGGTCATGGAGATAGGCGTCACGGATGGCAAAGGCATTCTGCTTGGAAAAATCTTCCCATTGGCAGAGGGCATTGGGAAAGACATTACGAAAGGCCCGGGCAAAACGCTGGACAAAGTCAATATATTGATCGCCGGTAATCCGAGGATGTCGCCAGCCAAGATAGTCATCATCAGCCAGCAGCGCCTCATTATTTGTCCCGACATCAAGTGAAATAGGCAGACAATGCCAGGGGGCGATTCCCGCCCCTTGCGTGTACAGCATCAGTTTGCCGACACAGATTGCAATACCGCCGGCGCCCTGATCACCGATACCGAGAATGCCCTGGTTATCGGTAACAACAGCCACCCGAATATCCCGCTGCTGAAAGCGGCGAAGCACATCCTCGGCATATTCAATATTACCCGGATAAAAATGAAGGCCATTGGCGCTGCGGAACATGGAGGAATAATGCTGACAGGCAAGCCCGACCGTCGGGGTATAGATAATCGACATATACCTGGCAATATCGCTGCGGATCAGGGCATGACCCAGGGTGACGTTACGGTCAAACAGGGAACGGATATAGATAAACCGTTCTATATCATTTTCCTTATTAGCCACCTTATCGCGACTGTTCTCGACCTGGTGTTCCAGGGTGCGGGTGGAAGGCGGCAGCATCGAAACAAGGCCGAGACGCCTTCTCTCTTCAAAGGTAAAGGCGGTGCCTTTATTGATAAAGGCGTTAGTATGGATAGCCGATCCGGAATCATAGACATAAATTTCCCGTGTATTTCCATACTCATCATATTTGAACATGGCGGAATTTTCAGACATTTCGTATACTCCCTCAATTTTAATGGGGCAAATTAATGAGAAAGACTGGGTAACAAGCCTCTTTCATCTTTTCTTGTAGCACTCTACTTCGTGACAGGCAATGACAAGCTGGCAGAAAATTCTAAAAAACTCCATTACCTCACCTGGGAAACTGGCCGAACAGCTGGGCGGTAACAGCCGGGAGATGGAACTGGTTGCGGCAAAGTATCCCCTGCGGATTAATTCATATTACCTTGACCTGATAAAAAAATCAGGGGAACCTCTATACAGGCAGGCGGTTCCGGATTTAAGGGAATTGGACGACAAAGAGGGAATGGTTGACCCTTTAGATGAAGAAAACCTGAGCCCTGTCCCCAACCTGGTCCACAAGTATCCTGATCGTGCACTCTTTCTGGTCTGCAGCGAATGCGCCATGTACTGCCGGTTCTGCACCAGAAAACGAAAAGTTGGAAAAAAACAAATGATCATCAACGACAAAACCATTGCCGCAGGACTCGAATATCTGCAGGCGACCCCGGAGATTAAAGAGGTTCTGCTCTCCGGTGGCGATCCATTGATGCTGGCCGATCAAAAAATTGACCGACTGCTGGAGGCCATTCGCAAGATTACGTCCATTGAGGTTATCCGCATCGGTACCAGGATCCCCTGCACCCTGCCCATGCGGATAACCCCGGGGCTTACTGCAATTTTAAAAAAACATCACCCGCTCTATATCAACACCCATTTCAACCATCCTGCAGAGATAACGGCTGAAGCCGCCGCAGCCTGCACACGACTTGCCGATGCCGGTATTCCTCTGGGCTGTCAGACGGTGCTGCTGAGGGGAGTAAATGATGACCCTCAAATTATGAAAAGTCTCCTGCGTAAGCTGCTCGCCATCCGGGTCAAACCGTACTACCTCTTCCAGGCTGATCTCACCCGGGGAACCGGACATTTTCGAACCCGGATTGAAACCGGTCTTGCTATCATGCAACAGCTGATCGGCCATGTCTCAGGCATGGCTGTCCCGACATTTGCCCTGGATGCCCCCGGCGGCGGGGGAAAGATCCCGTTGACCCCCGATTATATAACCCACCTCGGTGAGAGCCTCGTATTTACAACCTATAAAGGGTTGCCCTGTAGCTATCCCAATCAAATTCTGGTATAAATTTCCTAAAACCTGCCAATAGCTTAGGGTTCGCTCAAAAATAACTTCGTAGAGATGAGGTGTAATGTGGACATTTAGAGAAGTGATCTGATTGCATGCAACCGCAGGCGTAGCAGGGCTACGTCGAGGATTGCATAATTGAAGATCGCTTTTCTAAATGTTC
>JAJRQC010000131.1 GCA_024280455.1 Deltaproteobacteria bacterium
ACCAGCATGGCTGGACCAGATTGTACAGGTCACAGCCACAACAAACTATGAAAATAGCCCGGATCGGCATCACTTCGTGGGCGATTTTCGGATAAACCAGCATGGCTGGACCAGGATTTTTAACGTCACAGCCACAACCAACGATGAAAATAGCCCGGATCGACATCACTTCGTGGGCGATTTTCGGACAAACAGATCATGAAAACAAGGTCCCTCCTCATTTCCGTATTCCTTATCGGAATTTTTATCTTCTCCGCTGTATTCATCCCCATTTCCACCGCTTCCAACCAGCCGATTAAAAAAAAGGTACTCTATATTGATTCATATCATGTGGAATACGCCTGGAGCGCCGACATTTCCGCTGGAATTGAGTCGGTACTTGGAGCTAGAGATGATATCGAGCTTAAGATATTTCGCATGGACACCAAACGCCACAAGTCCGAATTTTACAAAAAGAAAGTTGCGCTCAAGGCCAAAGCGCTCATCGATTCCTGGAAACCCGATATTGTTATTGCTTCAGACGATAATGCCTCGAAATACCTAATCGCCCCCTATCTCAAGGGAGGAACCCTGCCCGTTGTTTTCTGTGGCCTGAACTGGGACGCCTCTGTGTATGGGTTCCCGGTAACCAACGTCACCGGCATGATCGAGGTCGCACTGTACCGACAGACCATCGACCTGCTCAAAACATTTGCCCGGGGAGACAGGATCGGCTACCTGGCCTCGGATGTTGTTACTGAGCGTAAGGCACTACAAAACATCAGCAAACGATTCAAGACCGACTTTACGGTACGTTTTGTCAAGACGTTTGCTGAACTCAAACAGGCCTTTCTTGATCTGCAGAAAGAGACCGATATGATCCTGATCCAGGAGTGCCGTTCGGTTTTGGGATTCAATCACCGGGACATGATTAAGTTCGTCAATGAAAACACCATGGTCCCAACCGGAGCCCTGCAGAGATACCGTAATCATTATGCCCTGGTTACCTTTGCCAAACTTGGTAAAGAGCAGGGTGAGTATGCAGCGAAAACGGCCCTGGAAATCCTGGACGGCCGACCAGTGCAGGAGATACCGGTTGTTGCCAATAAAAATGCGAGCAAATACCTGAACATGCCGATTGCCAAAAAACTGGGGATCAGATTTCCCCTGGAGCTGATTGAAAATGCCCACCTGATAAGTGCTGAGCAGAAAAAACTCTTCTATGTGAACTCGTATCATAAAGGGTATAAGTGGAGTGATGACATAGAAAACGGTTTGTTCAAAGCGCTTCGTATAACGGTAAGACCTGATGGAACTTTTGATACATCCAAGAGCGATGTCGTGTTGAAGGTCTTCCGGATGAACGGCAAACGGAGGACCTCGCCTGCAGTTATGCGGCAAACCGCTCTTGCGGCAAAGCAACTCATCGATGAATGGCAACCTGATATTGTGGTGACCAGCGACGACGCTGCTGCCAAATACCTGATTGTCCCCTATTACAAACAGTCCAAAATCCCCGTTGTCTTCTGTGGCCTCAACTGGGATGCATCGTCCTATGGCTTTCCAACCCCTAATATTACCGGAATGGTGGAAGTTTCTCCGACTCTGGAAACAATTTCGATGTTAAAAAAGTATACAAAGGGGCGTCGTCTCGGTTTTATCGCAGGCGATAACTTATCCAATCATAAGACCATGAAAAATCTCGTACAGGTTCTTAATATCAATTTTTCAGACGGAACGTTTGTCTCCACGTTTGCAGAATGGCAGGCGGAATACCTGAGGCTGCAGGATACGGTTGATATGCTGCTCTGGCTCACCTGCACCGAAATAAAGGGCTGGGACAATGTACAGGCATATGACTTCATTTTTGCCAATACAAAAATACCAACCGGCTGCACAAGCGACCACCAGGTGAGCTATACCCTGCTCGGCAATGTCAAAATCGCCGAGGAACAGGGCTGGTGGGCCGGCAAGACCGCTCTGAAAATATTGGAAGGGGCCAGCCCTGACGACATCCCAATCACCGTTAATAAAAAGTCCAGGGTGTACCTGAACATGATGCTGGCCAAGAAACTGGCCATTAAATTCCCGATGGAACTGATAGAACAGGCCTCCTTCCTCGAACGAATATCGGATTGAGGAAAAGATGCACATGAGACCGAATTCGATAACATTCAAGTTGTTGTCCCTGATCGTCTGCGCTTTTATTATTACGACAGTCAGTGTTCTGTTCGTGGCAGACAGGCAGCTGACCCGAATCATTGACGAGAGTCAGGAGGCTGTATATGTCGAGAAAATAGAGGCCATCCGCGAACTCCTTAACAGGCGAAATGAACGGCTCAGGCAGACAGGGCTGGTGGAAGCCTACTTTGAAGACTTCAAAGAATCGAGCCTGAAGGTTCTTCGGCAGGCCTATTACAACCATGCCGATCAACTCATATATCCTTTCATCATCGATATCAACGGCAAGGTGGTCATGCATCCGACCCTGCCGGAAGGGGATCTCTCTTTAGCTCGGACGGAATTTGTCGAAAGAATGCTGACCGCCGATGCAGGAAATTTTAACTACACCTATCTCGGACAAAAAAAATGGCTTACTTTCAAACGTTTTTCACAGTGGAACTGGGTTATTGCCTACACGGTCCCACTGGATATTAAATATGCCGATGCCCTTGAGTTTCGGAACCTTTTGATGTTCACCCTGGGCAGGATCAGCTTCTTTGTCCTGCTGGCTCTATCCGTGATAGTGGCCAGATTCACTAAACCCATTACCAGGCTGACCAAATTTTCCACAGCCATGGCCCAAGGTGATCTGGATCAAAATATCGAGTTTTCAGGTTCCGACGAAGTTGGAATACTCGCTCGGAGTTTCAGCAATATGCGGGATTCCATCAGAGGAAAAATATCGGAGCTGGAACAGGAAAACAGAGAGCGGAGCAGGGCCGAGGAAAAACTGGTTCAGAAAAATGAGTATATAAACAGTATCCTCGAATCCTTGACCCATCCTTTTTATGCCATTGATGTACACGATTACACGATAAAAATAGCCAACTCGGCCAGCGGCTTTAATGCCGGTGAAACAAATACCTGCCACCGCCTTACCCATGCGCAGGATCACCCCTGTCAGGGGGACAACCATCCCTGCCCGCTTGAGATCATCAAACAGACCGGAAAACCGGTTATGGTTGAGCATAACCATTTTGACAAAAACGGCGTTCTGCAAAACTTTGAAGTCTATGCGTATCCTGTTTTTGACCGGCAGGGAACGCTCATCCAGATGATAGAGTATGCAATAGATGTGACCGGACGCAGACAGGCGCAGGCAGATCTTGCCGCTGAAAAAGAACGGCTGTCCGTGACCCTGCGGAGTATCGGGGACGGAGTAATCACCACCGATATATCCGGCAAGATAGTCTTACTTAACAGGGTTGCCGAGGACCTGACCGGATGGAACACGGAGGAGGCTGCAGGCCTCCCTCTGGAAGAGGTTTTTCACATAATCAATGAGCAGACCGGAGAGGCCTGTAAAAACCCGGCTGCCGAGGTTATCAGCGGCGGCAGGGTTGTCGGTTCGGCCGCCCATACGATTCTATTGACAAAGGACGGCAGCAAACGAAGAGTTGCCGACAGCGGTGCCCCGATCCTTGATGCCAAGAGTAATATTATCGGAGTGGTTCTGGTGTTCAGGGACGTTACGGAACAGCTCAAAACCGAAAAAGAGTTACTAAAAGTCAAAAAACTTGAATCAATCGGTATCCTTGCCGGCGGCATTGCCCATGATTTCAATAATATTCTTGCGGCTATCCTAGGCAATATAAACCTGGCCCTTTTCGACCAGGACTTGAAAGAAAAAACAAAAAGACTCCTGTCCGAGGCGGAAAAGGCATCACTCCGGGCTAAAGAACTGACCCAGCAGTTACTGACCTTTTCCAAGGGCGGAGAACCGGTTAAAGAGGTGGCGTCCCTGGATGATATCATCAGAGATTCAGCTGATTTTATTCTTCTTGGCGATAAGGTTGCCTGCAAATACGATATCCCTGAAGAGTTATGGCTGGTTGACATTGACAAGGGGCAGATGAGTCAGGTGATCCAGAATATTGTCCTTAACGCCGGCCATGCAATGCCTGAGGGTGGGACCATCTCAATTACCTGTGAAAACCTTGCCTCTGCCGAAGGAGAAGTAGTACCCTTTGCCCCCGACGGACGATTGGTTAAAATAACCATCCGGGACAGCGGCATCGGCATGTCTGCAAATATAGCTGAAAAAATATTTGATCCGTATTTCACTACCAAGCATGGCGGGAGCGGACTTGGACTTGCCATATCGCAGTCCATCATCAACAAACATAATGGTCACATCACCGTCGAGTCTACCCCTGATGTCGGCAGCACATTCACAATATATCTTCCCTGTTCAATGGAGACAAAAACATTGAAACAGGAGTCACCAATGGAAAACAAGGGGTCCGCCCCGTTGAGAGTTCTGATCATGGATGACGAGGAAATCGTCCGAGACGTGGTCAGGCAGATGTTGCTCCAGCTGGGACATGAAGCCGTGCTCTCCGCAGATGGCAAGGAAGCTGTTGGGGCATACAAAGAGAGTCTGGATTCCGGGCGCCCCTTTGACCTGGTCATCATGGATTTGACCATTCCCGGCGGTATGGGAGGGGCAGAGGCGGTACAGGAAATTCTGCAGCTTGACCCAAAGGCCAAAGTCATGGTTTCCAGCGGGTATTCAAATGATCCGATCATGGCAAACTGCAGGCAATACGGCTTTTGTGCGGCAATTGTCAAGCCATATCACCTGCAACAGCTGGCCCGGATCATCAGTCAGCAGCTATAATGAGGGAAGAACCTGCCGACGGTTCCTGGCGCCGTACTTCAGGCACACCAGGACAACCCGTTCACCAGGAAGATATTCTTTTTTCACGCGCATGAGCCGCCAATCGGCAGATCCATAACGGCAACGGTCGGGCCATCGGGTTTGCTTTTAAGCGAAAGCATTCCCCGATGATCTCTGACAATACCCTTACTGATGCTCAACCCCAGACCGGTGCCTTTTCCGGGTGGTTTTGTGGTAAACAGGGTGTCGAATATATGGTCGATTACACCCTGCTCAATACCTGAGCCCCAGTCGGTAATGGTAGTGCGAAGTACATCCCGGCCTTCGCTGGTGATGCAGCTGGATTTGATTTCCAGTTTTTTCATTTTCAGATTCTGCCCTGGATACCGCTGATTAAGTGCATAGGCTGCGTTGGTCAACAGGTTGATAATGACCTGCTGCAGCTGTTGAGGATTTCCGCGCAGACTGGGCAGGTCCTCCGGGATATCCATTATCAGGTGAATACCGTCCTGATTGAACTGATGTTTCAACAGGGCAACACTGTCTTCAATCACCTCTTCTATTCGAACCTCTTCCAGGGTTTCATCGCGCTGGCGGGCAAAGGTCAACAGGTTGCGGACGATTACGGCGATCCGTTCACCTTCTTTGATGATCCGCCCCATGATGTCCTTGTGCAGTTCGGCGTTTGCGTCTTTTGGATCCATATCATCAAGCAGGATCTGAGTGTAGTTGATAATTCCATTGATCGGGTTGTTTATTTCATGGGCAACGCCGGCCGCGAGTTCACCGATAGCGGCAAGCTGCCCTGCACGAAGCGCCTCTGATTCACGAGCTTTTTCTTCGGTGATGTCACGAACGGTGGCGATAAGTAACCGGTCCTGACCATGCTGCATTATACTCAGTGAGACTTCCAGCGGAAAATTAGACCCGTCCCGGCGCAGTCCCGTCAGTTCCTTTTGCGAGCCCACCACCTTCCTGATATCATGATATTTTGCATCTTTAGAATTATCAGATGAGCCACTGCCGTTGGAAAACAGTATAAGTGTTTCAATATTTTTCCCAACGATCTCTTCAGAGGTACAATCAAACATTTTGCAGGCTGCGGTATTGAGAGATTCCACGATACCATCTTCAGAGATGGTGATCAGACCATCGAGCATGTTGTCGATAATGGAGCGGGTCCTGGCTTCAGCCTCCTCTCTTTTCTGCATGGACTGATTTATCCGGTATGAGCCGAGGAAGATGCCGAGCAAGCCAAGTATCCACAGGGTGCCGTGGGCCAGAGAAAAAAGAACGATGTTTTTGCGATAGATGGAAAACAATAACCCCATGGGCACGGAAACGGTTATCCCGCCTCTGATGTCACCAAGATCATATCCCTCATGGCATTTAAGACAGCCGGACTCGGTAATCATGGGACGCATCAGCAGCAGATAGGGTTGTCCGTCAATTTCCTCGACCGAACTCACCTCCTCGGCCTTCCCCTGTTCAAACAGATTGAGCGCCCTGGATTCCCAGGCATTGGCCGCATTTCCCTCTCTGATCGGATCAAGGCTGGTAATGTGGCCAAGGGCACTGTTCTTTCCCGTTCCCATCTCGTAAACCTGACGGATCATGTACTCAGGGTTGACCAGGGTAAGAGGCACCCCGGTGGCCGTGGTCCCGGTCGATTCAGGGAGGTGGGTAAGATACGGATTCGGCGGGGTCTTTTCAGTAATGGGAACGTACACCCCCTTATGCTCTGTTGCCCAGTGATAGTAGACAAGATCCTTGTCGAAAATCGTCCTGGCCTCATTAGTGGCCACCTGAATATTTTCCTGTTTCTGCCGTTGAATATTCCAGCTCAGGGAACAGACAATGACAATGGTCCAGAATACGGCAAGAAGCCAGGCGTAAAAACCGGGCTTGGCCGGCGGCAGGCTGGTTCGCGGCTTCTGGATATGGACTTCAAGGAGAAAGCACACCATCAGGGTGAGCAGGGCCATGATACCGCCGATGATGTAATGTTCCCGGCAGAAAAAAGGGGTCTCCGGGTGGATCATTATATCGATAGGACCGTTGAGAAACCCCATGAACAGAATAAGGGCGATGTAGAAAAAAAATCTGACGATTTTTTTGGAAGGGACCAAGAAGGACAATGGACTTGAATTCTTCATGGATCTCGTGGCAAGTAAAAATTAGACCCGTCATCAGACAGGCGTAGACCTGCTCTTGTCTTGATTGATTTCAGCGCGCAGTCAAAAAATGTCTGAAATATATCGTCCGAAATGCGGAGAGTGCATGCTAACAGTGCATACAGACAAGTATATCTTTCATCTGTCGGCAACATGTTTTTCACATTTCCTGCTCAACAGACAGCATTGGTTGTTATAACAATTTCTACCTGGATGCAAGGTGGGCAACCGGTTTACTCACCCCTTTTCACCAGACAGAACGGCTATAGATCCACATTTCTACGCAGTTCCAGAAAACTACGATACTGACAATCTATAACACTGACAATAAAAACGACAACAACCAATCACTGCTCAGTCAGGCCCGGGATGAACCATAATCTCATCCCTCCCATGAGTCAGGTGATCAATCTCATAGGTCTTTTCCTCGGTCAGCCCCCAATAAAACGGGACTTCCTGTTGCTTTTTTCGCACAAATATGTTTAAATATACACTGTACAGTTTCCAACTAGAGCATGATTCTTTCATGCCTGACTGATGATTTCCCATCAGTCAGTTTTTTATTCTCCAAAAGACGGGTGCAGGCCAACTCGATCTTTTTCGTTGGAAAGAGAACAAACTCACCGAAACACTCCCCAATCACCGTGAAGGATGTTGAAGTGGTGAAGATGCAGTCAAGGTCGTCGCCCCTCTGCTTGGTGCGACAAAAATTAGAATAACCACAACTTACGAGCATACAATTGAAAACAAAAATCCTTGTAGCCAACCGTGGTGAAATAGCCATTCGTATAATTCGTGCCATCCAGGAGCTCAATTACGAGGCTGTGGCAATTTACGAAACCCCTGATCGTGATTCTCGACACATCCGAATTGCCAATGAAGCCGTATGGATTGGAGATGGGCCACGCTGCGATTACCTGGACATTGACAAGGTCATTACCGCAGCGGTTCATACCGGGGCGATTGCCATACATCCCGGATACGGATTTCTTGCCGAAAATCCTGCTTTTGCCAGGGCCTGTGAAGAGGCCGGCATTATCTTTATCGGTCCATCTTCCGAAGTGATCGATAAACTCGGCAATAAAGTCATGGCCAGACAGATCATGGCCGAAGCCGGCATCCCCATGGTACCCGGAACCAAAAACTTGACGGCCGGTGATGAAGGCCTGCAGGAAGCCGCTGACTTTGGAAAACAATACGGCTACCCGATTATGCTCAAAGCAACCTCCGGCGGCGGCGGCCGTGGTATCCGAAGGATAGAAAGCGAATCCGAACTCGCCGAGCAGTATCCCATCGCCCGCTCCGAAGCCAAAGCCGCCTTTAATGATGACTCGGTCTATCTGGAAAAGGTAGTGGTCAAACCAAAACACATTGAAGTGCAGATCATTGCCGACAAGACCGGCAAGACCATTCATCTTGGCACCCGCGACTGCTCCATCCAGCGCAGAAACCAGAAACTGATTGAAATCGCCCCGGCCTTTCACCTCAGCCCTGAACTCAGTGAAGAGATATGCCGGACAGCAATTCAAGCTGCGCAGGCTGCCGATTATTTTAATGCCGGAACCGTTGAGTTCCTACTCGACAGTGACAATTCCTTTTACTTCATGGAGATCAACACCCGCCTTCAGGTTGAGCACACGGTTACCGAGATGATCACCGGCATCGACATTGTCCGCACCCAGATCAAACTCGCGCTCGGCAAGGAACTCCTGTTTGACCAGGAAAGCGTTCAACTGCGTGGTCATGCGATCGAGATGCGCATTAACGCGGAAGATCCACAGAACAACTTCATGCCCGAAGGGGGCAAAACCGTTACCGTCTATCGATCACCCGGCGGATACGGGGTCCGACTTGACGGTTTCTGCTACCAGGGCTTTACCATCCCGGAGGCCTATGATTCACTGCTGGTCAAACTGACCGTATTCGGCTGGTCCTGGCATGAAACCGTTGACAGACTCAGACGCTGCCTGACCAACTTTGTTATCACTGGTCCGAAAACAACGATTCCGTTTTACCTTAACCTGATCAATCACCCGGACTTTGCCGATGGTCAATTTGACACATCATTTCTCGAAGAAAACGAACAACTTTTTGAATATGAAGAAAACATCACCGAAGTGAACAAGCTTGCCCGGCTGATTGCTGAAATTCACCAGAAAGGAAAGAACACCTACGCAGCCTGATCTAATTTTCGGGCATCAGCTCTCAACAGAGGACTTTTGCCGACAGAAAATTCTGCTCTGTGACGGAGCAAAAAATTCTTTTTGAAGGGTACCCCTATAAACCGATTGCAACGGATACAGATATGACACGCATTACCGAAAAAATGAATCCCGCCACAGTACTTGATACATTGCGCAAAGCCGATGGGTATTATATTACCAACACTGCCAGGGATATGTCTCAATCAGACTATACAAACCGCATCCTGCTGCATACCGATCTGGTAGCGGCCAAGGCTCGTGAAGATGCCGGTTATTTCTCCCTGGAAATTACCGGTGGCGCTTCAGTTCATGTTGATATTCTTCGTAAACAGGTCGATCCGTTTCTCAAGCTGAGACTGCTGCGGGAACAGATGCCCAACACCATGTTCCAAACCCTTTGCCGCGGAGTCAACCTGTTTGGGTATCGGCCCTATCCGCAAAATGTTATCAGACTGACTGTCCGGGAATTTGCCAAATATGTCGATGTCTGGCGGACCTTTGACTTCATGAATTATATTCCAAACATGCAGGCCGTGTTTGAAGAGGTTGCAAAGGCCGGTAAAATTAACGAACCCTGTATCTGTTTTTCAACCGGCCCTGAACATACCAATGAATACTATGTCAAAAAAGTTCAGGAGATCCTGGATGTCACCGGTGAGGAAATTATTCTGTGCATCAAAAACCATGGCGGACTCGGAACTCCGAAACGTATCGGTGAGCTGGTGGATGCCGTCAAACAGACCTATCCGGAACTCCCCATCCATTATCACGGGCATAACACCGACGGCAATGATATCGGCCGAATTACCGCTGCTGTTCTGGCCGGTGCAACCATTGTTGACGCATCCGACCACGCCTTTACCGGATTTTACGGACCACCGCCCATTCTCACTGTTATCCAGACCCTTAAAGATCATGATAAGGTTGCCATCGGCATTGATGAGCAGGCAGTGATTGAATCTTCAGATGCCATTCGCGATGAACGGCCCCACTATGCCCAGTTTGAATCGCAGATCAAGGGGTTCATGCCTACCGTCCAGATTCACAAACTTCCCGGCGGCGCCATGGGATCAAGCCTTGAACAGGCGTCCAAAGGCGGCTTCCTGGACAAAATGCCTGATATTCTCCACAAGGAACTACCCAAAGTCCAGAAGGAACTGGGCAACTACTGGAGCGTAACCCCGGGTTCACAGATACTCTGGACCACCGCGGTCTCAAACGTGCTTGGTGGCGACCGCTACGGCAACTGTTCAGGCGATTTAAAAAATCTGCTCCTGGGCAAGTACGGACCCTTTCCTTTTTACAGGCCAGCCGACTGGATTTATGAAAAAGCATTCGGCCCGGACTGGGAAAAGATCCTTGAAGAACAGGGGGGTGTCGAAGATATCGAAGATATGGATATCGAAAAAGAACGGAAAACCCTGACCGAACGACTGGGCAAGGAACCAACGGAACAACAACTGGTCACCTACCTGCAGCACCCTAATGACGCGGTTGACTTCTTCAAATTTGAAGAAAAATTCGGCCAGTCCTATGTACTGCCACCATCAATCTTCCTTAGAGAAGGCGGGTTCCAGCTGGGCGAAAGCCTGGTTTTCCGTGATAATAACGGCAAAGAACATATCATTGAAATCGGCCCGAGCCAGCAGGCAGATGATGGTGAGACCAACGTGTACCTCAACGTTGACCATCACCAGAGAGCCTTTATTATCGAAGCTGAAGCACAGGCTGGTGCTGCGGCGGCTGTTGCAACCCTCTCCAAAGAGGAAATTGCTAAGCTGGCCAAAGCCGGTGATATCCGCGCCCCTTTTGGAGGCAACGTGTATGAAATATCGGTTGAAGCCGGTCAGAAGATAGAGATTGGGGATCAGGTCGCGGTTCTTGAAGCCATGAAGATGCAGACCCCGGTTGTCAGCGAAATCGCAGGAACCGTGTCCACCATTTCCGCCAAGGTCGGCCAAGCCTTGAAGCCAGGTGATAAAATCGTACTGATTGACAGCGGCGAAGAGTGATTTTTTGTATTCAAAATAGTTACGATATCTTTACTTTCCAAGCAATACCATCTCGTTAAGGGGTGGTATTGCTGGTCTCCGAATTATTCTCTGATGGGCTGAAACTCCTACCATCTTTTAGCCTTTACCAACCTGATCAACCAAGTTCCGGCCTGTTAAACCCACCCTTCTCAAACCAGGGCCGAGTGATATCCATCCCTTTTAACTCGTAGATAACCGCCTCTATCAGAAGGTAGACCTCGGTATGTTTCCTGACACACCCTGTCAAGGTGTCACCATGATGGCCCATTGCGGCGTGCATGTGCAGCAGAGGTTTATCGCCGTCAAAAAAAATCGAGCCAACCCCGAGAATTTCACGACTGTCCTTCACCTTACCCCAGACCGGTTTCGGCGGCATGACCGGCTCTTCCGGCCCGGTCACCACGTCGGCTGCAAGCAGTCCACCAAAGAGCTGAAACCAGCCGTTGCGGAGCTGCTCTTTTTCAGCAAGCCGAGTCAATCCTTCCAGGATGTCGTCCCCGTGGTCAAATCGGGCATAGAAAACACGGCCCACTTCACCTTGTGCATATTCCATTTTTCTCTCCTGTTCCAATACAGCCAAAGCACTACCCATTACAATCTACTTCGTTCATCCCCGAAGGTAGGTGTCGGGGATAACGGAAAAAAATGACAAAGTAGAATTATACGCGGTTACGCTCTTGGTCGTCCTGCTCCTGAGCCGCCCGAAGCAGTCGAAAAATCTCACGGCTGTGTCGGGGTTGCCGGGTACGGGCAAAAATCGCAGCCAATCGGCTCAGGGCAACGGGATCTATTGACGGAAACTGTTTTTGCATTTCACTGATGGTTTCACTTTCCCAGGTTTCTGAAAGTTCCTGTTGTTCACTGCGTAAAACCTTTCTCAACGCAATCGCCTCATCAAGAAGATTATCACGCAGATATTCCAGCTCATGAAACTGTTTTTTCTGGTGCAGAGAAGCCCCCTTTCTCTTTGAGAAAAAGGCATATAACTCCGTCATCGGCTCTTTTTTCAGGACTTTGGTTATATACTTAATCTGCCTTTTCCTGGCACCGCCTTTAAGGGACCGGGTCTCTTTAAAGAGAAAAATCAGTTCATCATCACAGGGAAGTTTAGTCAACGCCTGAGCCGGCAGTTCGACCAATTCCCTGACCAGCTGTTCGATTTCTTTGATCCTTCGTTTCTGCTCGGATCGACTGAGTTGCATGGCCATACGGAGTAGTCCTCATTTTCAAACCGGAGCATCAGGCTTTTTCTGGCGAAAATTATTGTGTGCGCTATAGTATAAATTCTGAAAACACTGTACTTGCCTCCTGTTATTTTTGCAAGATACGCCCTATTTTCCCGTTTACAACCTTACAGGTGAACCCATGACAGTTTCCAAATCTTTTTCCATTACCCAGCCGACTCAAATACACTTTGGTGCAGGATCAATTAATTCTCTACCGGAGATCATTGCTCAGACCGGCGGCACCAAACCGTTACTGGTTCTGGATCCGGGCCTGGTCAAAGCAGGGCTGGATACAAATATACGTACTCCGCTTGATACTGCAGGGATCGATTGTATTGTTTACGACCGGATTGATCCGGAACCCGGCCTTCGTCTGGCTGATGCAGGCACTGAACTGGCCCGGGCCAACAACTGCGACTGCGTCATCGGCGTTGGCGGTGGTTCGGCGATGGATGTTGCCAAGGCAATCAGTATCCTGCTGACCAACGGCGGCCACGCGGTCGACTATCTTGGTTTGGGAAAAATCAGCAAACCCGGGGTGCCGAAAATCATGGTCCCGACCTCGGCCGGGACCGGAGCCGAAGTCACCTTTACCGCGGTCTTTATTAATGAAGAGACCGGGTCAAAAGGTGGGATGAACGGCGATCCGCTCTACCCGGACGTTGCTCTTCTTGATCCGGAGCTGACCCTGAGCCTGCCGCCGCAGGTCACCGCTACTACTGGCATTGATGCCCTGACTCACGCCCTTGAGGCCTACACCTCGACCCAGGCCCATCCGATATCCGAGATGTACTCGCTTCAAGCGATGGAGCTTATTGCCGACAATATCAGATCCGCCTATGCCGACGGCAGAAATATTGAAGCCCGCAGCAACATGCTGCTCGGCAGCCTGCTCGGCGGCAAAGCGCTTGCTATTGCCGGAGTCGGCCTTGTTCACGCCATGGCCTACCCTCTTGGCGGCATGTTCGGCATTGCTCACGGACTGGCCAATGCAGTACTGCTCCCCTATGTCACCGAATACAACCTGATCGGCAACCTGCAGAAACACGCGCTGCTGGCTGAAATACTGGGTCAGGACGTTTCCGGATTGTCTCTGCGTGATGCGGCTGAAGTGACGGTTGAGGACCTCCACCTGCTCAATCAGGATCTCGGTATCCCAAAGAGCCTGCAAGAACTGAACATCTCGGAGGATAAACTGCCGGAAATGGCTGAGATTGCTTTGACTGTAGCCCGGCCGGTTGAAAACAACCCGAGACAGCCGTCTAAAGAGGATATTATAGCGATCTACCAGGAGGCGATGGCAGGGTGAGAACGTGATCCCATATCCGGTTGGCGGTCTCGACCTTGGAGAGGAGCGGAAGCTGACGGCTTCCGCTTCTATCCACTAGAATCACCTGATTGGTCTCCACGTCAAAACCGGTTGCTGCTCCGAGGATATCGTTGACAACAATAAGGTCGGCATTTTTCCGACGGAGTTTGTTCAAGCCCTCTTGCTCATGGTTCCGACTCTCGGCAGCAAACCCGACCAGCAACAATCCCGGTCGCCGCGTCCCTCCTAACTCTGCCAGGATATCAGGATTTTGCTCAAGCTCTATCAGGGGCTCGGCACTGCTCTTCTTAATTTTCTGTTCCCGATATTTTTTGGGCTTAAAATCGGCAACGGCAGCGGCCTTGACCACGATATCTGCATCCCGGGCATGTTCAAGCACCTGCTCCCGCATCTCAGCTGCCGTCGTTACATGGATGGTGTTGATTCCTGCGGGCTCAGACAGCGCCACCGGACCGGAGATAAGAACGACTTCAGCTCCTCTGCGTGCAGCTGTTTTTGCAAGGGCATAGCCCATTTTTCCACTTGAACGGTTACTTAAGAAACGGGCCGGATCCAGCGGTTCCCTGGTCGGACCGGCAGTCACCACAATTTTTTTGCGGCAAGATCTTGGGGAGAGAAGAGCGAAAGCAGAATTTCCCGAACATGTTCCCATTCGGGCAATCGACCGGCACCTTCCTCGCCGCAGGCCAGCATTCCGGAATCGGGCGGAACAACATGGTAGCCCATCTTCTGCAATTGGTTGACATTACCCTGGGTAGCGGGGTGAGACAGCATATTGCAGTTCATGGCCGGACAGACAACCACTGGAATTTTCGCCGCCAGAACCACGGTGGACAACAGATCGTCGGCCATTCCATGGGCCAGCCTGGCAATGGTCTGAGCCGTGGCCGGGGCAATCAGAATACAATCGGCTTCCCGCGACAGGTTGATATGGGCCATCAACCTGTCCGGGTCCTCGTCAAACATATTCCCGTACACGGGATTACCCGACAGTGCCCCAAAAGTCAGCGAGGAGACAAAGCGCTCAGCCGCTCCGGTCATGACCACGGTCACCCCTGCTGATTCCGCACATAACTCACGCACCCAGCCGGCGGCCTTAAAGGCGGCAATTGAACCGGTAACGCCAAGCAGAATTCGCTTTCCGGTCAGTACCGACGCGGTTAAGACAGGTGGTTCAACTTCCGATGTCATGTCGATGCCGAATCCGTTTACTGACTGACAGCTTCGCCAAACGGGTTGAGAGATGCGGCAGCGGTTTTATCGATGGTTACATACAGCGTCAATGAGGTTTTACCGAAACTTTCATCGGCAATCACCATCATGCAGGTCTTGTTCGGCTTGGCAAAGGCAAGCAGGACATCCTTGGAGGTCACTTCACCGACAAGCTTCCATTTATTATCCTGCATGGAGCTGCTCATGAAATCCTTAAGCGAGATCACCTCCACTTTACCCTCATAGAACCAGACACCGCCGCGAAAAGATTCGGTTTTGATGGCCATGGATTTACTGCGGTTCCATTCCATGTCGGCAGGCAGGACGATATCCTGGATATCATCGGCAAATCCCGAGACCGGCGGCAAAGCGGCATCACCGGCTTCGACTTCTGTCTTGCCCATGGGACCACTGGCACAACCAACAACGAACATCAGGGTTGCAATAAGCATCAGGGCAAGGGTTGTCAGGCAGGTGCGGGATCTGTTCATTTGTCGTCTCCTTTACAAATTTTTTAGAATAAAATCAGAAAGAGGCTTTCGCCGGGATTGCTGATCGTGATGCTCGGGGTGGCCGATGGCAAGCAGAGCCATGAGATCAAACCGGTCATCAAGCTCAAGAACCTCGTTGACCTGTTTTTTATTCTTCAGAATCTGCCCAAGCCAGACTGCTCCAAGTCCAAGTTCTTCAGTACAGAGCAACATATTCTGAATACAGGCTCCAGCCGCCTGGTGATCTTTGACCTCATCATACATCGTATCAATGTCGAGATAGACAGCGATCAAGGCGGAAGCACCTTCAATAATATGACTGTAACTCGTGAGTACGGCAAGTTTTTCCCTGATTGCCTCGTCTCGAATAAGCACAAAGCGCCAAGGCTGGTTATTTAAGCCTGACGGGGCCCATATGCCCGCAGTTACGATGGTCTCAAGCATTGCAGAACTGACGAATTCCGAAGTAAAATCACGGATACTTCGGCGGTTTAAAATTGCATCAAACACTGTGGTTTTCTTTTGCATATTGACCCTGTTGATTGTATTTTACAATCTATATTTGTAAAGGAATACCTTTTCCTTGTCAACTCCCATTGCCTCGTTTTGCTCAATCGGCTTTGTTTCTTGCCAGGTAACAATTCAAGTGTGGCAACAAATTACCCGAAACTCTAACCTGTAACTGTCCTGGAGTGCCTTAGATCGGAGTCTACGCTTACCTCGTTCATTCGGAGTCTCGAAAGGACTGCAAAGCGTACTTATAGCTATCGAGCAGGCCAGGTAAGCGTAGACTCCGAGCGAAGACTCCTTGAGGTGCTCCTGAATAGTTACCTTGCCTGTATCCATCCCATCTGGTAAATAATAGCCCAAATTACATATGGACATAAAAATGCGCCCAACTAATACACCTGAAAAAATACAACTCATTGACTCTCACTGCCACTTAGATATGGAGGCTTTTGAACAGGATCTTGATCAGGTTTTGGACAGGGCACATAGGGCTGGAGTCACCAACATTATCACCATCGGCATTGACAAGGCCAGCTCCGTGCAGGCGGTTCAGCTGGCCGAGCGTTACTCAACCGTTTATGCATCAGTCGGTGTCCACCCCCACGATGCCGCCGGGGTAAACGAGACGGATTTTGACGAGATAGCTCAACTCAGCACCCATGAAAAAGTTGTCGGTTATGGTGAAATAGGTCTCGACTATGCTAAAATATACTCACCAAAAGAGGTTCAGCAACAGGTATTTTCACGCCAGCTGGCCCTGGCAAAAGAGCTTAACCTTCCGGTTATCATCCATGATCGGGACGCACATGAAGACACCTTGAAAATACTCAGGCACCATGCACCATTTCCTGCAGGCGGGGTCATGCACTGCTTCTCAGGAGATATTGGACTTGCAAAGCAGGTCGTTGAGCTGGGCTTTTTTGTTTCCATCCCTGGTATTGTTACCTTTAAAAATGCCAAGGCTCTGCAGCAGGTCGCCGGTGAGGTGCCGCTGCAGTCCATGTTGATCGAAACCGACGGCCCGTTTCTTGCTCCGGTTCCTTTCCGCGGCAAGCGCAATACTCCTGAACTCCTCCTGCATACTGCTGAAAAAATTGCCCAACTGCGAAACTTGCCCCTTGGGGCGGTTGCAGCTCAGACAACCGACAATACCAGAGCACTCTTCAACCTTCCGCCTGCCGGTACGGCCCAATAAAAAGGCCCGCCCCAACCGGATAAGCGTAGACTTCGATCATGAATGCCCCGGCTTGGTTCTCGATAACCGGACCCTGCCTGAATTTTCATAAACACCCGAGATGACCATGACCTGTGACAATCTGCAGACAATAGAAAAAAATATCGCCCAAGCCGCTGTTCAAAGCGGACGAACGACGCAGTCCGTTCAACTGGTTGCGGTTTCAAAACGTAAAGACATTGAAGTGATCAAACAGGCGGTATCCTGCGGGCAGCGTGTCTTTGGCGAGAATTATCTCCAGGAAGCCGAACTGAAAATCACAACGTTGAAGAATAAAAATCTCTGCTGGCATTTTATCGGCCACTTGCAGAGCAACAAGGCCAGGCTTGCCGCAGAACTCTTTGATGTAATCGAAACTGTAGACCGAATAAAAATCGCCCGGGCCCTTGATCGTCATGCCACCGCGCAGAATAAAGAGTTACGGATTTTTGTTCAGGTAAACATCGGCAGGGAAAAACAGAAACACGGAGTTTTGCCGGAAGACGCAGAAAATCTGCTCAAGCTGATCAACCAGGAGACACAGTTGAAGATCCTGGGCCTTATGGGCATGCCACCACACACGAGTGATCCGGGAGCCAGTCGTTCGTACTTCAGGGATATCAAAAAACTCTCGAATCAGCTGGCGCAAAAAAAAGTATTTGCAGACAACAATGACGTCCAGCTGTCGATGGGAATGTCGGCAGACTATACGATAGCCATTGAAGAAGGGGCGACCCTGGTTCGGGTGGGGACAGCTCTTTTCGGACGCAGAGAATAAAAAAGGGGGATTACCTGGACAATAATAGAGTCCAGACAATCCCCATAAGATCTAAAACTATCCTCTTCGTGAAGAAGATGCCCGCTTTGCAGCCTTCAACGGGTTGATCCGTACCTTGACCACATTGATCTCAGGTTTGGCATGGGTGGCAAAATTACAAATCCCAAGACGCCATTTAGCAGCGGGATTTGTGTATGTTTTACAATATGTTGAGCCCTCTTCACTGACGACACGTTCACAGCCGTCGCACTTCTCAATAATCGGCTGAAACGATCCGGCACTGTAATTCATTTCCTTTCCGGTCTCCATACTGCCAACCTCCTGTAAAAAATATAAAGTATCTCTTGAATCAGAGATTGATTTTCCATACAATAAATTCAGCACGTAAAGCACTGTCTCTTAAAAGGGATCTTTATATAAAAAGAAATCGACGTTCTGTCAACCAATTATCTGCTCGGATTCTACAGGTTACATCCAGCGCGGAGAGAATTTATGCCCGTATATGTATGGAAAGGAATTAATAGTTACGGAGAAAAACGTAAAGGGGAAGTTGAGGCTGTTGACGAGGCCGGGGCCAGGGCCCAGCTTCGTCGACTGCGAATTGACAATCCAAAGATTAAAGAAAAGCCTAAGGATCTCTTTGAGAACATTGCTCTTTTTCAACCCAAGGTCACAGGTAAAGACATTGTCATCTTTACCCGGCAGCTGTCCACCATGATCGATGCCGGCCTGCCCCTGGTCCAGTGTTTGCAAATTCTTGCCAAACAGCAGGACAACTCAACCTTTAGAAAAGCGCTTATGGATATACAGACCGATGTGGAATCAGGAACAACACTGGCTGATTCCATGCGCAAGCATACTAAGATTTTCGACAACCTCTATGCAAATATGATAGAGGCCGGCGAACTTGGCGGTATCCTGGATACTATTCTTTCCCGGTTGGCCAACTTCAAAGAAAAATCCATGGCCCTGCAGAAAAAAATTAAAGGGGCAATGACCTATCCCGTCATCTGCCTGGCCATTTCCCTGCTGATCCTGGTCGTTATTCTTGTCTTTGTAATTCCGGTTTTCGTGGAGATGTTTGCAAGTCTTGACTCCGAGCTGCCGGCGATAACTCAACTGGTTGTCGACATGAGTGACTTTGTCAAAGGAAATTTTATTTACATCGGCCTGGGGGTAATGTTTTGTGTGTATGTTTTTAAAAAAATATACAATACTGAAAGAGGTCGTTTTAAATTGGACGCCTTTTTCCTGCGGGCACCGATTGTCGGCCCCCTCATCCGCAAGGTTGCAGTGGCCAAATTTACAAGAACACTCAGCACCATGCTGCAAAGTGGTGTCCCTATTCTTGAGGCCCTGCAGGTTGTTGCAAAGACTTCGGGCAATATGGTCATCGAACGATCCGTGTACCGGGTTTCCGATGCTATTGCCGAAGGTCGCCCAATTGCCGAACCGCTTGAAGAAACAGGAGTCTTTCCAAACATGGTTGTCCAGATGATCAATGTCGGCGAATCCGTTGGTGCCCTGGATACCATGCTGGAAAAAATTGCCGACTTTTATGATGATGAGGTTGATCAGGCCGTAGAAAATCTCACCGCCATGATCGAACCGTTGATGATGGTTTTTCTCGGCGGCATGATCGGCGGACTTGTTGTAGCCATGTATCTGCCGATTTTCCAGATGGCAGGAAACCTTTGATTTTACAAGAATAGAGGCTCATTGCATGGGAGAAATAGTTGATATAGTTGCACGTGAAATCCTTGACTCCAGAGGCAACCCCACTGTTGAAGCAGAGGTCGTCCTTGACACTGGAATTACAGGCAGGGCAGCCGTCCCCTCCGGCGCCTCCACCGGTCAGCGTGAGGCCCTGGAACTGCGTGATATCCGGAAAAAACGTTACGGCGGCAAAGGGGTGCTGCAAGCGGTAAAAAACGTCAATGAAGTTATAACCCCGGCCCTGCTTGGCGTTGAATCTACGGAACAGGTGTTCATTGACCGGATTATGCTTGAACTTGACGGGACCGCAAACAAAAAGAAACTCGGTGCCAATGCAATTCTCGGGGTCTCCATGGCCGTAGCTAAAGCCTCGGCAAAGGAAAGAGATCTACCCCTGTATAACTACATCGGCGGTGTCAATGCCAAGGTATTGCCCGTTCCGATGATGAATATCCTCAACGGTGGTGCCCATGCCGACAACAACGTTGACATTCAGGAATTTATGATACTGCCGGTGGGAGCAACCTCGTTTGCCGAAGCGCTGCAAATGGGTGCGGAAACTTTTCACAGCTTGAAAAAGGTCCTCAGGGAAAAAGGGTTACAGACAGCTGTTGGCGATGAAGGAGGCTTTGCGCCAAACCTTCGTTCCAATGAAGAGGCCATGGAGGCCATCCTTGAAGGGATCACACTGGCAGGCTACAAACCTGGTAAAGATCTCTGTATTGGTATCGATGCCGCAGCCAGTGAATTTTACTCGAACAGTCAAAAAAAATATTTACTCCATGCTGAAAAGAAACCTGAAAAATCAGTTGATGAACTGATTGAGCTGTACACCGACTGGGTAAAAAAATATCCGCTGATCTCCATTGAAGACGGATTGGACGAATCCGACTGGAAAGGGTGGAAAAAATTAACTAAAGCCTTAGGCGGCAGAATTCAGCTGGTGGGGGATGACATTTTTGTAACCAATACAAGAATCCTCCGGAAAGGTATCAAACGTGGGATTGCCAACTCCATCCTGATTAAACTCAACCAGATAGGGACCGTTACCGAGACCCTTGATGCAGTTGAAATGGCCCACCGGGCCGGGTACACCTCGGTTATTTCCCACAGATCAGGAGAGACCGAAGATACGACTATTGCTGATCTTTCGGTTGCTCTGGGTACCGGCCAGATTAAAACAGGCGCCCCGTCAAGAAGTGACCGGGTGGCCAAGTATAATCAACTTCTACGGATTGAAGAAAAACTGGGCAAAGCCTCTCTGTACGCAGGACGAAACGGATTTACTTATCTAAAATAATTTTCATTGACAGGAAAGTCATTGAAAGCGTATCATATAACAGTTTAAAACAACAACAAAAGCTCTACTCTTACAATCTAAAATGGAGGCTCAATCATGACCCTGACAAAAGCCAATCTGGTCGGACAGGTCTATAAATCGCATCCAACATTGACCAATGCTCAGGCAACCGAATCGGTAGAGACCTTTCTCACTTTAGCTAAAAACTCCTTAATAAATGGCGAAGATTTGCTTTTAAGCGGCTTTGGCAAGTTTAACGTTAAGGACAAAAAATCTCGCCGTGGCAGAAATCCGCAAACAGGAAACGAACTGACCCTGGAGGCAAGAAGGGTTGTTACCTTCAAACCTTCCGGCATCTTACGGACCAAAATAAATAATATGTGATTTTTTTTGACCGTATAGATTTCACCAAGGGGCATCAACTGATGCCCCTTTCTTTTTTCATTTTTGCGTCGGATGTTTCCAAGCCTATGACTCCGCTCCCCCGCTGCAGCCTGCTTTCTCTTGATGCCATCGACATACAGGACACCTCGTACAGCCTGCGCCCTCAATCCGACACCGGTCCTGATCAGGTTCTACGTCAGAGTATACAAAAATTCGGCATTCTCCAACCACCATTAGTCCAAATGGCGCATGGGCATTATATTATCCTGTCCGGCAGAAAACGTATTCAAGCAGCCGAGGCTTTGGGGTGGAAAGAAATCCCCTGTCTTATTGTTGACAAGCAGGCGGAGCCGTATCAGGTCTGCGAAATAATTCTGATCCATGCGCAGACCGGGGCCACTCTCAGCCCCATTGAACAGGCCGTATTCTTCCGGAAAACGGGGGACAAATTTACCAAAGAACAGGCCGTCGCTCTACTGCCTCTTATAGGGATCAAACCACATCCCTACAAATTACAGGAATTCGCTGCCAGCCTGCAGCTTGACCAGACTGCTGTCGATGCCCTTCACTCCGGCCTCATCCAACAGAAAACCGGCAACAGACTCTCAAAACTCTCCGGCAAAGATCAGCAAACTGTTGTCGGGTTGATCGACCACTTTAAACTTGGTGGGTCAAAGCAGCAGAAGCTGGTCGGTTTCGCTATTGAACTAGGAATGCGTACAGGTCGTCCCTTTAGAGATTTTATATTGAAATGGCAACAGGAAGACACCGCTGATGACAATCGCCCTCAACAGGCCTCAGCCCTGCTCAGCAGCCTTGAAAAACAATGTTTTCCCGATAAAAGCAGAGCCGAGGAACAGTTTCAGCAGTTTCGCCGTTCCATTGAGTTACCTGAGAACAGCACCCTCCTCCATACAGCATCCTTTGAAGACGACCGGCTGACCCTTTCCATTACTTTTGAAAATCAAAATTCTTTTGTAAAGGGATGGGAGCAGATTAAAAAAAATCTGTGATAGAATCAGGGTCCATCACCGTACTGGAGAGATAGTTATAGGCCTTGATCTGGAAAAAATCCATGAATGAGGGTGTCTGCTCCGACCTGTTTGACGGAAACATCGACCAGCTGCACGACCGAATCCGCTGAGGAACTGGAATAACCATGCAGCAACGGCAGCCCGGTATCACCAATAAAAAAAGGCGCGATAAAAAGAAAAACTTCATCAACAAGCCCCTGGCGCAGAAAAGAACCATGCACGCCCGCCCCGCCTTCTACAAAAATGGAAACGATATTTTTTGCTCCGAGAACGCTCAGAACCTCAGCAAGGTCAACATGGTGTTGACTGGTCTCGGCAACCCGGTAGACAAGCGCTCCTGCTCGTTGTAAACGGGTTTCTTTTTCAGCAGAGGCCTCATGGGTACAAAAAACCCAGGTTGCAGCCGAAGAGTTCTGGGTCACAAGGACTGCAGCCGGGTCAAGGCGAAGCCGGCTGTCGAGGATGACCCGTAACGGATCCCTGCCGGGCCGATTCTCCAGACGGGTGGTCAGAGAAGGATTGTCTATCCGGGCCGTTTCCACACCGATGACAATGGCATCAATCTGATCTCGAAGCGCGTGCACGATCTGGCCGGATTCCCGGCAAGTGATTGCTCCTCCCTGCCCTCTCTGGTAGGTAATCCGGCCATCCAGACTCATTCCGGCTTTCATGACCACCCAGGGTGTTTTTGTTGTTGTGTGCTTGATAAAGGGAAGGTTTATCTTGCGGCACTCCTGTTCACAGACGCCCTTAGTCACCTCTATACCATGGTCAAGGAGATATTGGGCACCACCACTGGCAACAGGGTTTGGATCACTGAGTCCAATAACTACCCGGGTAAGACCGGCCGCGACTACGGCGTGGCTGCAGGGAGGAGTTCTGCCGGTATGGTTGCAGGGCTCCAGGGTGACATACATGGTCGCACCACGGGCTCCAGATCCGGCATCGGCAAGGGCATAGATTTCGGCATGGGGCGTTCCGGCCCGTTTATGGTATCCCCTGCCGACAACTTTGCCGTCACGAACAATGACCGCACCGACACAGGGATTTGGAGAGGTTCGACCTAGGCCTTTTTCTGCCTCTTCCAGGGCAAGTTCCATAAAAAAACGATCGTTATCCGACACGTTCGGCCTTCTTGAAGAAGTTAACAATCTGTGGGTTTATCTGAAAATCGCCCACGAAGTGATGCTATTCCAGGCTATTTTCATGCTCGAAGTCTACGCTTATCTGGTTGTGGCTGTGACTTGTATAATCTGGTCCAGCCATGCTGGTTTATCCGAAAATCGAATTGCGCAGTATTTTTAACGTAAGTCGTTGATTTTCACTGTTTGTTGTGCCGAAAAAGCATGGTGGTTTATCCGAAAATCGCCCACGAAGTACGCTGATTCAGGCTATTTTCATCCTTGGTTGTGGCTGTGACGTTAAAAATCTTGGTCCAGCCATGCTGGTTTAT
>JAJRQC010000132.1 GCA_024280455.1 Deltaproteobacteria bacterium
TCAATCTATTTGAAATTTATTTTTGGTAGTAACGGCTCACACTGGACGTCAGTTTGAGTCAGACTAGCTGGAAAGATGGAGGCTTTTCTGTATCTTTCAGTGTCAGGAATTAATCTATGAAAGTGTTTGACAAGGACAATTCAATCCTAGCCTTAACTTCACTGGGAAATCAATATGTGTCCCAAGTTAATGGTGCTCAAAACTACCTTCTTAATGCACAGCTCAGCACAGGTGGATGGGAAGGCTATATTGGGAGTGGCGAGAATAACGAAATCACAGGTGAGGCTCTTTGGGCCATGTCCGCAGAGCCTGTTCCCGAACCAGCCACTATGCTCCTTTTTGGCACAGGTTTAATTGGATTGATAGGAACGAGACTCAGAAGAAAAAAGAATTAGTACCCAAAAGGCAGGGGCAGCTCCCCTGCCTTTTTCCATATTGGAGTTCCGGGAGTTCCGGGGACAGTATATTAAACCATGAGTTTTTTAGAATCAGTCCCTACTCTACTCGGAACTCGCACGGCCTTTGCTTCGGCCTGTTGTGCCCAGGAGTTCAAAGAAGATTACTTAAACGGTATAATCTTCAAAACCCTCCACAACTACAGTGTATGCAGGGTCTTCCATGATATCGACTCGAATTATTTTTTCGGCCTTATCAATTAATTTTCGGCAATCCGGGCTGAGGTGAAACAGGCAGATCTTCTTTCCTATCTGCTCATATTTCTGGGCAAGTTTATTAATGGCTTCAATGCCGGAGTGGTCGGCTACTCTGGACTCTTTGAAGTCGATAATTATTTCGTCAGGATCATTTTCCACATCAAACTTACTGGTAAAGAGTTGCGCTGAACCAAAGAACAGCGGGCCGAATATCTCGTAATGTTTTACTCCTTTTTCATCAATATGTTTTCTGGCCCTGATACGCAGGGCATTTTCCCAGGCAAAGACAAGGGCCGAAACTATGACCCCGGAAATAACGGCTATCGCCAGGTCAAAGACGACGGTTAAAATCGTGACCAGCAAGATCACCAGGGCATCTGCCAGGGGGATTTTGTCGATAACACTGAAGGTGCTCCAGGCAAATGTGCCGACAACCACCATAAACATAAGTCCGACAAGTGCTGCAACCGGGATCATCTCAATATATGCAGAGCCGAACAGGATGAAGAAAAGCAGGGATAAGGCCGCAACAATCCCTGACAGGCGTCCGCGACCGCCGGACTTAATATTAATGATACTCTGACCAATCATTGCACAGCCACCCATGCCGCCCATAAAACCGTTGACAATATTTGCTGTGCCCTGGGCAATACTTTCTTTGTTGGCATTGCCATGGGTATTGGTCAACTCATCAATAAGATTTAAGGTCATCAATGATTCGATCAGGCCGATGGCCGCAATAATTGCAGCATAGGGGGCGATCAAATGAAGGGTTTCAAGATTAAACGGAATGACGGGAACATTAAAGACAGGGAGTCCGGCCTGAATACCGTTGCCACCTTTGGCCTGGACAAACGACAGAACTGTTTCGGTATCAATTCCCGTGAATATAACAAGTAGCGCTACCGATACGATTGCAATGAGAGCAGCCGGCACTTTTTTGGTGATTTTAGGAAGAAAATAGAGAATTGCCATGGTCAGGGCGACCAATCCTGTCATGGTATACAACTTACTGCCCTGCAACCACAAGCCGTCAACCTTGAACATCTCCAGCTGGGCCATAAAAATAACTATTGCTAACCCATTAACAAACCCGAGCATAACCGGATGCGGTATCAAGCGAACAAATTTTCCAAAGCGGAAAATACCGGCCAGTATCTGGAGTAATCCGGCCAGTAAAAGGGTAGCAAAGAGGTATTGCAGCCCTGCACCTTCACCCCCGATCTCGGTGCCTGTTTTGACTAGGGAAACCATGACAATGGCAGTGGCCCCTGTGGCACCGGATATCATCCCCGGTCGTCCCCCTATGATGGAGGTAACCAGCCCCATCATAAAGGCACCATAAAGGCCGACTACCGGAGAAACACCGGCAATAAAGGCAAAGGCAACCGCCTCCGGGACAAGGGCAAGGGCAACAGTGAGGCCGGAAAGAATATCGTCTTTGATGTTGACGGGTTTTCTTTCAATCAACTTAAATCTTTTCATATGTTGATGACAATGTATGTGATCTTATCATGCGCAATGAGGCAATATGCCACATCGAGCAGGCTGAACACTCTGAAGGTATGAGTTGGGGGGGATGACTAAAGCAGTGCTGGCGGTACCGATAAGGGCGGAGTAGGCAGCAGGGAGAATTAAATTAAAGAATTACATTTTGGCAGATACCTCTCCGGGGAAGAAGAGAGGGCGATGTTAACGGTGTGTATCATTCTAATTCTATTGCTCTTAAGTCGGCTTTATACTGATGAGTATTGTGTGAAAACAAAAAAGCCACAGGGATTCCCTGTGGCTTCGAGAATAGTATCTATAGCATTATTTACGGTATAAAAGCAACGATTTTTTACGTATTATCATCGGCGTAATGTAATCTTCCCATTGGCTTAAGAAACGCTTCTGATAGAACGTCGGCTGGGGTGATGGGGATGGAAGTTACGGGGACAGTTTGCTTAATTGCAAGCCAGTAAAAATAAAAACGGCAAAAAGACGCCGGACCATTGCATAAAGAGGGAGTTGCGGGCAGCGCGGTTTTCTGTGTGAGTTCCGGGGACAGTATATTAAACCATGCATTTTTTTTCTGCTACACTCGCCACATGGTCAGGTCCAAATAGCACGAGTTATATACCCGGGGATTCCGTCACATCACTCAACGGGCATGGTGCCTGATGCCGAATCATCTGATTGCAGTGCCTCAGGATGAAACCGGGGCCTGGCTCGTGTTGTTGGCGAAGCACAACGCCGTTATACCTGGAGAATTAATTTCCGCGAACAATGGCGGGATTCGGGGACACGTACCGGTTTTTTTTGTTGGACGACCGGGAGCACCTGGTCTTGTTTCACGGCCGGTTATTTTTTCAACAACCAAGCAGGGGTTGGATTTATTATTCACACCATGGGGAGGGGTTAAATAAATCTGGCCCCTTTTTTGTCAACCTGTTCAAATTAGAAAGAAAAAAAACGTATCTTTTTGAAAGGCCTGCATACTTTCAAATTATAAATTTTTATGTTAAATTTATTGCAGGACTGAAGAAGGCTCCTTCCGGATTTCCCTTGTAACCCAGTTGATTTCGGAGTTTTCGTTTGTCTGTGTCGACTGCCCCCCTATAGGACATGGCACAGGGAAAACTATTCTGTTGAGGTGCAGGGGACCACTGTATGAATGAAATAAAACACACGTTACTGAAGGCCTGTGTCGGCATATTGAAGTATACAAAGCTGCACCGATTGCTTTGTCCGTTTTTTGTCGGCAACGGGGTCATCCTGGTTCTGCACCGGGTGCTTCCTGAAAAATCCTATCCGCGTATAATCGCCAATTCCAGGATAGAAATAACACCCGGGTTTCTAGAACAACTCATCGAATTTTTTCTCAAAAGAGGATATGAGGTCGTCTCCCTCGATACGGTTTATGAACGGTTTACCGGCGCTCCGGGCCGCCCGTTCGTTTGTTTTACCTTTGATGACGGTTATGCCGATGCCGTTGAAATTATATATCCTGTTTTTAAGAAGTTTCAGCTCCCGTATGCGGTCTATGTCATCACCGATTTTCCCGACCGCAAGAGTATTCTCTGGTGGTATATGCTTGAAGATCTGGTCCTGGAACAGGATCCGGTCCGGTTTTCCTATGGCGGGCAGGACTCTGCCGTCCCGACAACCACTTCTGCGGACAAGGAAGCTGCCTACGATACGATCCGGGCGCTTTTGCTCTCTGTTCCCTCAGAGCAGGTGGGCGATGTTATTGACGCGGTCTTTTCTCCGTACGGCATGAATCCCCGGGACTATGAAGACCAGCAGATGAGCTGGGATCAGATTATAGAGCTAGCAAACGACCCCCTGGTCACCATCGGCGCCCATACCGTACATCATTATAATTTAAAGCAGCTGACTGATGATCAGGTGCGCTGGGAAATAGAGACATCCAAAAAACGGCTGGAAGAGAAAATCGGCCGACCGGTACTCCATTTTTCCTACCCGTTCGGCTCACCGGATGAGGCCGGTGAGCGGGAGTTTTCCCTGGCGGCCGAATGTGGTTTTCATACCATGACAACGGTGCGCGAAGGAACGCTTTCCCGGGTTGACCGGGATCATATGGATCGTCTGCCCCGGGTTGAGATAACCGGCAGGCACCAGGATCTGACCCTTGTTGACCTGCGGCGCTGCGGCCTTGTTGCGCTCATGCGCAAGGGCATGGCCCGTGCCTGACGAGAGGAGAATGGAGCAGGGAACAGGTCTGCATAATCAGCAACGGGCGGCATATATTGACATTGCCAAAGGGTTGCTGATCATCCTTGTTGTCGTCGGTCATGTCTGGCAGGCTGTGTACCATAACGGTATCCTGCAGAATGAACGGCTGTATCACTTCATCGATGACTGGATTTACTCTTTTCATATGCCGGCCTTTTTTCTTATCAGCGGGCTCTTTGCCATGCATTCGGCCCAGCGACCGATCAGAGACTTCATTGTACGTAAACTCCGGACCATCGCTTACCCCTACCTGGTCTGGTCTGTGCTGCAATCCTCTTTGCAGTTGCTGGTGAAGGGGAACACCACCAATACCCTGACCATAACCGATATCCTGAGGATACCAATTTATCCACAGATGCAGTTCTGGTTTCTTTTTGCTCTTTTTTTCATCTTTCTTTTTTTTATCCTCTTAAAACAGCTGACCACCTCCCGCTTGGTTTTCCTCGGCGTGGGCATACTCCTGTTTGTTTTGTTCCAGCTTGGTTCCGGGGCGGGGCCGGTGGCCTTTATGTATTTGTCCCGGTATTTTATCTTTTTTGCCCTTGGTATTTTCGGCTCAGAGTTTTTTTTACTGCACAGGGCCGAAAAATTGCCCGGACGGGTGCCGCTGTTCTTCTCCGCTTTGCTGCTGCTTGCCGTTTCCCTTATAATTCCCTATCCTCCGGACATTTCCCATACCCTGGTTCGGGCATGGGAAGGACCGCTTGTCGCCCTGCCCGGTATTTTTTTCATCTTCTCTGTGGCCCTGCTGCTGTTTTCAACATCAAAAGCCGTGAACAAAGTGCTCGTGTTTCTGGGCAATCGATCTCTTGAGATTTTTGTAGCCCACACCATTTTTGCGGCAGGATTCCGTATTATCCTTCTCCGGATCGCCGAGGTGGATTCGGTCACTGTTCATGTCCTTGGCGGCACGATCATCGGCCTGGGAGGCCCATTGGTTTTGGTCTATCTGGCAAAACGACTTGGTCTTCGATATCTGTTCACCTGGCCTTCCAGGGTAAAACAAAACGGATAACGGGGTGTCAAGCAACCCCATGGCCGGACCTTGCAATTCGCAGGGATAAAATTTTTTATAACTCTTTTGTTATCGGATGCATCTTTGCTATAATGGCAAGCGGTACAAGCCTTTTCGGTCAAGTCTCCGAGTCTGTGCGTACCCTGAATCCGTAATTGTCAACCGGTAAGGGGCGTACCATGATCTGGTTTTGTTGTCGGGCAGCAGGCTTGTCGATTGGCCCATGTTGTAGAAATTAAAGACCAACCTACCTGCTGTCCCTTAATGGAGAGCCTGGAGTTATACGACTATGAAAATAATGATTGCTTATCCCGAACTTAAGGGAAAAGGCAGCCCCATGCTCACTCAGAACCGGCAGTTCCAGTGGATGAGTATCGGTTCCTATATCTACCCAATTGTCCCTGCATATGCAGCTACGCTCCTCAAAAATGGAGGGCATGATGTGTTGTGGTATGACGGTATTGCCGAGCATCTTTCCTATGACCATTTTTTGAGCACTCTTGAAACCGAGCGCCCGGATCTTCTTGTTATGGAAAGTAAGACCCCGGTCATTAAGATGCACTGGTCCATTGTTCAGGATGTGAAAAAGATTTCCCCGGATATTCAAATTGTTCTCATGGGCGACCACGTGACGGCCATGCCGGAAGAGTCTCTTGGGGCGTGTCCGGTTGATTTCATCCTGACCGGAGGAGACTATGATTTTTCCCTCAAGGGACTGGTTGATGCCCTGGCCGGACAGGGTAATATGCCCTCAGGAATCTACTATCGGGAGGGTGATGCCTTCAAGAACAGCGGGCCGTTTTCCCTGCAGGGCAATGACCTGAACACGCTGCCCTTTATTGATCGTGATCTGACCAAAGCTCATCTCTACTATGAAAAATGGAAGAAAAGGGAGCCGTTTCGGTACACCATGGTTGGTCGGGACTGTCAGTGGGGGAAGTGTACCTTCTGTTCATGGACAACTATTTATCCCAATTTCAGGACCCGGACGGTGGAGAGCCTGCTGGATGAGGTTGAAATGCTTGTCAGCCGGTATGGCGTTAAAGAAATTTTTGATGACAGTGGTAATTTTCCAGCCGGCGGCTGGCTGGAGAAATTCTGCCACGGTATGATTGAGCGCGGTCTGAACAAGGAAATCCTTTTTTCCTGTAACATGCGTTTTGACTACCTGGTCAAGCGGCCGGAACTTCTTGATCTCATGAAAAAAGCCGGGTTCCGGAAAATGAAATCCGGCCTGGAGTCGGCCAATCAGGCTACGCTGGATCGGATCAAGAAAAATATTAAGGTCGATGATATTGTCGAGGGCTGTCGTCTTGCCACCGAAGCGGGAATAGATATTCAGCTCACAGTCATGGTGGGCTATCCCTGGGAAACCCGGGCCGATGCAGAACGTACCCTTGAACTGGCCAGATCGCTGATGGCAAAGGGGTATGCTGAAATGCTCCAGGCCACGGTCATGGTTCCCTATCCGGGGACACCGTTGTTTGCCGAGGCTATTGAGAAGGGATGGATCCGCTTTGAAGACCCCAGGGCCTGGGAACGCTACGATATGACGGAACCGGTTTTCAACATGCCTGATATGGAGGCCGAAGAGGTCATGAAGATGTGCAGTGATATTTATAAATCCTTTATGACTCCTAAGTTCATTCTACGCCAACTGCTCAAGATCAGGAAACTCGAAGATCTCGACTATGTAGTACGGGGCGGGAAAGCGGTGTTCGGGCATATCCTTGATTTTGCGAAGATCCGCTAAGGCGCACCTGTTGCTTCTCCGGGACCACTGTGCAGTATTTTAATGGAATTCAGGTCGCTAGAGGAATAGCAGCGCTTTCTGTAGTATTCTATCACGCGTCTGTATGGTCCGGGGAATATTATGGAGAGGTCTATAACGGATTTTTTAATTTTGGTTACATCGGGGTTGATTTCTTTTTCGTTTTAAGCGGATTTCTGATTTTTTATCTGCACAGGGGAGACGACAGGGGCAGGGCGGCCTGGAAAAAATACTGTATGAAAAGGCTTATTCGGATTTATCCGCCTTTTCTTCCTCTTTCCATCCTGCTGCTCCTGGTCTACTTGAACTATCCGGATCTCCCCAATGGCGGTGAAACAATCGGCATCGTTTCCAGTCTGTTCCTTATTCCGTCCGGAGGTGCGCCCGCCCTGGTCACATCCTGGACCCTGATGCATGAAATATTGTTTTACGCTTTTTTTTCGTTATATTTTTTTTGCAGAAGGTGCTTTTTTGTTTTCACCGCGATATGGATTGTGCTGATATGTGCCCGGATTAATACTGTTGAAAACAGTTATCTGCTTTCCTTTCTTCTCAGTGTTCATAACCTGGAATTTTTCTTTGGCGTTGCTGTCGCCCTTGCCGCTGATGCATACAACAAATCGTATAAAAAATTCTTTACCGCCGGGATTCTATTCATTGTGTTGTTCGTTATGGGCTCGTATTTAAACATTCAATATCCTCCTGTTCTGCAAGGTGATTTTATATTTATCTACCTTGGCATTGCCTTTTCATTCATTGTCTATGGCCTTTATGGACTGGATACCAATGTAACTGTTTGCTACCCGTCTTTTTTGTTGTTTTTAGGGGCAGCCTCGTACTCTATCTATCTGGTTCATTTTCCCCTGCTCTCTGTGTTAAACAGGGGGGCCGCTCTTCTTTACCCGCGGATCATACCGTATCAGCATCTGCTTTTTTGGGGCATCGTTGCACTCTGTACCGCTGCAGGCCTGCTGTATCATTTGCTGTGGGAAAAAAGGGTGACCGGATATTTGAAACATAGATTGATTATGTCCTCCTGATGGTTTTACATATCTTTGGGGTTGAGGGACGAAACCCGACAATAATGATAAACAAACTGTTGGAGCTCGATGTCTCGCAAACTCCGGCCTGCACAAAGAAAATAATGTAAGTGAATGACATTGGTGTGATGCCTGCAATTGCATAGAAAAAACATGCTGAAAATATGACTGAAATTCACTCCTCTGCTCATTCCGCTGCGTTGCAGACGGGCAATAACCATGGCCGAACAACGGTGCCGCTGCTCGGGGTTGACATCGACGCCCTTGATACCGCGGGCCTCTGCCGGAAAATTGTCGACTTTGCCTCGCTTGGTTCAACCCGCAGCGTCATGTATGTCAACGCGGACTGCATGCTGATAGCATTGAGAAATGAAGAGTACCGGCAGGCACTCAACAATGCCGATCTGGTCTATGCCGATGGGGTCGGGGTTGTGTACGGGGCAAAACTGTGGGGGCATACGCTGCCCGGCCGATCAACGGCTGCTGACTTTATGCCGGATTTTTGTCAATCCTTTGCCGACAGCGGCCTGCGGGTCTTTTTTCTCGGCGCTAAACCCGGCGTTGCTCGTGCTGCAGCAGATGGATTAATGGCGGATATACCCGGCCTGATGATCGTCGGCACCCATCATGGTTACTTTACGGCAGGCGAAACAGAACAGGTGATTGCCGAGATCAATGGAGCCCGACCTGATGTCGTGGTCATCGGCTTTGGTGCGCCGGCTCAGGAACTCTGGATCCGGGATCATGGCGGGCAGCTGAACGCATCCGTTCTCTGGGGGGTCGGCGGATTGTTTGATTTTCTTTCCGGCCAGACTCCACGGGGCCCTCAATGGCTTCTCGATCACGGCTTTGAGTGGTTGTGCCGGTTGACGGCGGAGCCGAAAAGGCTCTGGCGCAGATATCTGCTGGGCAACACTAAATTTGTGCTTACTCTGCTCTGGCACCGGTATGTACTGCGCGAGTGAAAAATAATATGGAGCCTTTGATGCAAAAAAACATATTGGGAATCTCTGCATTCTACCATGACAGTGCGGCGGCATTGGTTGTCGACGGCGTACTCGTTGCGGCTTCCCAGGAAGAACGATTTACCCGGAAAAAACATGACCCCGCTTTTCCGGCCGGGGCGATTCAGTTTTGTCTACAATCTCAGCAGTTAAAACTTGCGGATATTGATTACGTTGTCTTTTACGAGAAGCCGATGATCAAGTTTGAGCGGTTGCTTGAGACCTATCTGTCCTACGCTCCGCAGGGCCTGCCGTCTTTTTTAAAGGCTATGCCGGTCTGGCTCAAAGAAAAGCTGCTGCTGAAAAGCACCTTGAAAAAAGATCTTGCCGCTATAGAAGGTATTAACATCAAAGATCTGCCGCCCCTGATGTTCACGGGACATCACCAGTCGCACGCGGCTTCAGCTTTCTTTCCTTCTCCCTATGCCGAGGCTGCGGTGTTGTGCGTCGACGGAGTAGGGGAGTGGGCCTCGACCAGTGTCTGGATGGGGAAAGGCAATACCCTGGATCCCCTGCTGGAAATCAATTTTCCTCATTCTCTTGGTCTGCTCTATTCCGCATTCACCTATTACACAGGCTTCAGGGTGAATTCAGGAGAATATAAACTTATGGGGCTGGCCCCCTATGGTGAGCCTGTGTACGCCGATCTGATTCGAGAACATCTGATCGATGTCAAAGAGGATGGCAGCTACCGCCTGAATATGGACTATTTCAATTACGCCACCGGTCTGACCATGACCAGTAAGAAATTCCATACTCTTTTTGGTGGCCCGCCGAGAAAGCCGGAGTCGGAACTTACCAAAAAGGAAATGGATATTGCCCGCTCCATCCAGATGGTCACCGAGGAAATTGTCCTCAAAATCGCCCGTTTCGTTAAGGAAAAGACCGGGGCGGAATACCTTTGTCTTGCCGGCGGGGTGGCCCTGAACTGCGTTGCCAACGGCAAGCTGCTGCGGGAGAATATCTTTAAGGATATCTGGATTCAGCCGGCAGCCGGTGATGCCGGTGGAGCAGCCGGAGCAGCCTATTCGATCTGGTATGAATATCTGAGGCAACCACGGGACCCGGACGGGGAACATGACAGTACCGGTGGTTCCTACCTCGGGCCCGCCTTTGACCGGCAGGAGATCACCGCATATCTCGACGGCATCAATGCATCGTATAGGGAGCTCTCGGATGACGAACTTACAGCTGAAGCCGCCGGTATCCTGGCCGGAGAACATGTGATCGGCTGGTTCCAGGGCAAAATGGAATTCGGGCCCAGAGCGCTGGGAGCCCGATCCATTATCGGAGATGCCCGCAGTACAAAGATGCAGTCGATTATGAATTTAAAGATAAAATACCGGGAATCCTTCAGGCCCTTTGCGCCGATTGTCCGGGCCGAGGAGGTCTCCAACTGGTTTGACATTGATAGGAAAAGTCCTTATATGCTGTTGGTAGCGGATGTTAAAAAAGACAAACAGATTGAAATGTCGGAAGATCAGCAGCAGCTTTTTGGTATTGAAAAACTCAACATCCCGCGTTCGCAGATACCGGCAGTGACCCATGTCGATTACTCGGCCAGGATCCAGACCGTCCATAAGGAGACCAACCCGAAACTCTGGAAGCTGTTTGTTGCCTTTGAAGGTCTCACCGGTTGTCCGGTGTTGATAAACACCTCTTTCAATGTCCGGGGCGAACCGATCGTCTGTACACCTGAGGATGCCTATCGCTGTTTCATGCGGACGGAGATGGATTACCTGGTGATGGAAAACTGTATTCTTGCCAAGACCGACCAGCCTGCAAGGAAAAAGGACGATTCCTGGAAAGAAGAATTTGAACTGGATTAGAGGAATGAATATGGATACACCGCCACGTCTGGATGCACAAGGGTATCGTAAGTTTGGCTTGACAACGGGTTCCATCGTTGGCCTGTTGTTCGGGTTGTTTTTCCCCTGGTTGTTCGAGAGGCCGATTCCACAATGGCCCTGGATTATCACCGCCGTCCTGGTCGTCTGGGCCTTGGTGCTGCCCAAAACCCTGTCGATCATCTATGGCCCGTGGATGCGTTTTGGTCATATAATCGGCACCATAAATACCAAAATAATTTTAACTGTAATGTTTTTTCTTGTCTTCACGCCGGTTGCCATGGTGTTGCGGCTGATGGGCAAAGATATGATGCATAGAAAAATTGATGACGCTGTTGGGAGCTACTGGCAGGACAGTGAAAAACAAGATATTGAACACATGGAAAGGAGTTACTGATGTTTGAGTTACTGGCGGACTTATGGGGTTTCATGAAGGTCCGGAAAAAATTCTGGCTGGCACCTATTATTCTGACCCTGCTCCTGTTGGGCTTCTTAATCGTCCTTTCACAGGGCTCGGCAATTGCACCATTTATTTATACTTTATTCTAATTTGACTTTATCACCTTAATGAAGGAATTGTCGGTGTCGTAAAAAGCCTCGCCACCGATGGTGAAAAGATTATAACTTCCTGTGTTTACGTACAGTGCAAATGGCGTTTTTGCCTTTTTACGAGTCCATTGGGAATTGACAATAACGAGCTCCTCGTCATCCCCGAAGGGAGTTGTCGGGGATCCAGTGAGCTGGAAACATTCTGGATCCCCGCTAAAAGCATGCGGGGATGACGGAAAAAATAAAATGTGACAAAGCCTGATATCGGCCGGGGGGCCTGATGGGTAAACTCTTTAAAATCATTTTTCTAAACGGGGCAATTCTGCTGGGGATTGTCCTCTTTCTGAATTTTTTCCTGCTGCTCTTAAACGCTCTGGATAACTCCGTGTTCATTCCGTTTAAAAGTGACCCCAGAGCGGAAGTTGCCAATTACAGCGACAAGGAGTTCGGCAGAGAGATCTTCAAGGACTTTGCCGGTCTCGGGGTGGAATATTGGCCTTTTGTCGGTTGGCGCCGGCTCGAATATCATGGCAAAACAACGAATATTGATGCGGATGGGATACGTATGCATCCCGGTTATAAGGATAATTCGGGCCTGAAGAGGGCGGCATTTTTCGGCGGTTCAACCATGTGGGGAACTGGAGCTGATGACAATGGAACTATTCCAGCCCTGGTCCATACCCTGGACCCGGATATCTCGACTATAAATTATGGTTCCACAGCGTATAACAGTCGCCAGAATCTCGAAATGCTGATCAATGAGTTCAACGAGGGTAAGCGGTTTGACTATGTTATTTTTTATGACGGCGTCAACGAGATAGGTGGCTGCCGGCCCCGGGCAAAGGCCTATCATCACGGACAGGAATCCGTATACCGGCAGAAACTTGATCCCTCGGTTTCCGGCTTGCTGACAACTTATTTCTCACCCACCCTCAAGTTGTCAAAAAAGATCGGAGAAAAGTTTTTTAACCAGCAATTCTATGATAACTATGTCTGTGATGAAAATCCGGACAAGGCCCGACAGGTCGCGGAAACCATGTTTTTCAACTGGGATCTTGCCAGGATAGTTTCGGAAAAGTACGGGGCCACCTTTATCGGCCTCCTGCAGCCGGTGGCCTATATCGGTTCTCCGGAAACGAAACATCTGGACCTGGATCTGAACGATAAACTCGGCAAGCAGTATAAAGCCGTATATCCGATTATGTTGAGCATGCTTAAAGAAGGAAATATGCCCTGGGCCCATGACCTTACAGCCAGCTATAATGGTTCGGATTATATTTATGTCGATAATTGTCATGTGAGCAGGAATGGTAACGAGCGCATAGCCGGACGAGTCATCGACATTATTGATGGTCTGCAGTAGAAACTGAAGCGTTGAGCAATAAGAGCAGGCGTTGACCCTTCTCTTTAAACCAGAAACCCGGAATATAGACGAGATGAATATTTTAGGTATTTCAACATACTCTCCTGATGGTGCGGCGTGCCTGATCCAGGATGGTGCAGTCCTTGCCAAAGCCCGGGAAGGGCGTTTTCCAGGCGACAAAACGGAACAGTCTCTTCCCGGTCAGTCGATTGTCTATTGCCTGGAGCAGGCCGGGATTGGAGTCGAAGAGCTGGATTGTATAGCCTTTGATATCAAACCGCTTCGTGCGGTTGAGCGTATTTTGAAAACTTCTCTTGCCTTTGTCCCGATCGGACTTGGTTCATTCCTCAGAGAAATGTCACCGTGGCTACGGAAAAACCTGTGGCTGAAGAGGCATATTGTCCAGCAAACTGGATTTCAGGGCAAAATCATCTTTTCGGAGCACCATGAAGCCCGTGCTGCCGCAGTCTTTTTTCCCTCACCGTTTCAGGAGGCGGCCTTTCTGACCCTTGACGGTGTCGGTGAATGGGCAACAACAAGTTACGGTCTTGGCACGGAGAGTGGAATCACCGTTCTTGCTGAGATGCGGTTCCCCCATTCCCTGGAACTTCTCTACACGGCTTTTGCTCAGTATCTGGGTTGCACCGTCAATGCAGGTGAAGATACACTGTTGGAAATGGCTTCTTCCGGTGAACCGAAATATAAAAAACTGATTTTATCCAGGTTGATGGATCTCAAGGCCGATGGTTCTTTCAGGCTGAATATGGCCTGTTTTGAGTACCGTACCGGTTTGCTCAAGCCCAATGTCGGGTTTAATGAACTCTTTGGTCGACCGCCAAGAGCAGCCGAGTCTCCAGTGACAGGCACGGACATGGACGTGGCCTGCTCCATCCAGGCAGTCATTGAGGAAATTGTCCTCAGGATGGTGGAACATGTATACAACCAGACAGAACAAAAAAACCTCTGTCTCAGTGGGTGGGTATTCCGTAACTGTGTTGACGGCGGCCGTATTCTTGGGGAATCATCCTTTGCCGAGCTCTGGGTTCAGCCGGAGGCGGGAGGGGCGGGTGCGGCCCTGGGTGCGGCCCTGGTTGCCCGGCATCAGTACCTTGGCAACACGGAAACGGTTGCCGTAACCGCGTAAATTTAAAAAACTGCAGAAACAGGGAGGAACCATATATGACAGCCAAAAAAAATACCCTTGACAGCGGCGGATTACGCAGGTGCGGGCTTCTGCTCAGTGTTATTCTGGCTCTGGTTGCCTGGTCTTTTCTCTGGAAGGATCGTTCCGGCGGCTTCATTTTCACCATGAGTGCGGTTCTTCTGCTCACCCTGACCCTGTTTAAGCCGCGGTTGCTCAGGGGACCGTATATGGTCTGGGCGAAGATAGAGGATTCTGGGAGGCAGGCTGTAATTAAAGGTGTTTTAACTCTTTTTTTTAGTGTTGTCCTTCTGCCCATTGGTCTGTTGGCCAGGTTGCTGAAAAGAGATTTCCTGGCTACGAAAATGCCCAAAGATGGCTGGAGCTACTGGGACAGAGGGCCGGACAGCTATTGGATTCCCCTTAAAAAAGCCCGTACCGGTGTGGAGCGGTATGAAAAACAATATTAAACTTCTCTTTCATCCGCCCCCTGCAACAGCCAATGGGTGACATGAAAGCAGAGGCGGCTGAGCAGGGGGATACGGTACCTCGGCCGGACGGCAAACCGGTTCCGGACGAGACTGATCCGGCACAGGGTATGAAATCCGTTGTTGACAGGTGGCCGCAGAAGATTCGCTCTTTACTGGCTGGGGCACGAACAAACAAGGGCTTGATATCCCTTGGCGACCAGATGGTTGCCAGTGCGACCAACTTCCTGACCGGAATCATTATTGCCCGTAGTTGCAGCAAAGAGGAATTCGGCCTCTATATGCTCTGTTTCAGTATTGTCGTGTTTGTACTTGAGGTGCAGACCTCGCTGATTGCTTCGCCCTACATGGTCTACAGTTCCCGTCTTGAGGGCAGGCGGCATGCCGCCTACATGGGCAATGCATTTTTTCAGCAGTTTTTGTTGATTCTGCTGTTGCTGTTGGTACTCCTGGCAGGCCAAGCTCTGGCAGCGTACGGTCTGGGGCCGGAGGGCCTCTCCAGGGTGCTGCCGCCGCTGATTCTGGTTATCTGGGCCCTCATGCTCAGGGAATGTATCCGCAGGATTAGTTTTGCCGGCCTGGAGATGAAGACCGCTTTTTTTGTCGACACGACTGTCGCTCTGGTGCAGCTCGGCAGCCTGCTGTTGCTTGTCTATTTTAACCGGCTGACCGCGGGCACGGCCTATTACGGTATCGGTCTTGCCTGCAGCCTGGCCTGTGCAGGCTGGTTCTTGTTAAAACGGGGCTCGTACTCATTTAGAAACAGCCATGTCAAAGAGGATTTCAAGAAAAATCTTTCGTTTGGAAAATGGATGTTTGCCAGCTGTGTGCTCTGGGCTCTGGGGATGAATCTGTATCCGTGGCTGTTGGCCTTCTATCATGGAACCGGGGCAACCGGTGTCTGGGCGGCCTGTTACGGAGTAATTGCCATTGCCAACCCCCTGCTGCTCGGGATACAGAACTTTCTTGGCCCCAAAATCGTCCAGTCCTGCACTGCCGACGGCCGGGAAGGTCTCAGCAGGTTTGTGAAAAAAGTCACTTTGTACTATGTATTGATTATTCTGCCGCTGGCTCTCTTTCTCTGTGTCTTCGGTGACCGGCTGGTGGTCTTGTTTTATGGCGAAAAGTACGGCGGCAATGGCCCGGTGGTTGCGGTCCTGGCCCTGTACCTGTTGACCCTGGCCGGAGCATTCACTCTTTCCCGGGCTCTGCTGGCACTGGAGCAGGCGAGGATTTATTTTATGGCAAATATTGTCCCCCTGGTTGTTATGCTGACTCTTGGCCTGTATCTGGTCAGACAGATGGGCGTTATCGGTGTAGCCCTCGGGCTTCTGGCCGGGGCGGTGACCACGGCGGTGATGATGTCCGTCATCTGTGTTCGACTTATGAAAATGGACCGTAACCCGATTTAACATGGGGGCGGAGACTGGAATGGAAAATACACAGGAAGTCTACGACGTCAGGTGGAAACTGGTTCTGCTGACCTTTGTCGTCTTGCTGGTTATCTTCGGCCTGTCAACGCCCTTTAACTTTGAATGGCCGAAGGCTGTAAAGTTCAAAGAAGTGAGTTCCAGTACCTCGGCCTTTGTTGCCCGCATCGAACATGGGAACCTGGGGCGGCAGATCGGCCTGCTGATGCTGGCGGCCTTTTCCATGTTCAGTCTTGCCAAAACGGAAAACCGGTACCGGGTCAACCTGCCTACCGGTTGGTTGTTTCTTTTTTATCTCGGCTGGATCATGCTCAGCCTCTCCTGGTCCTTTGATCTTTTCTTCACCCTGCGCCGGGTTATAACCATTTATATCCTCTGGGTGTCGGCGGTCATCTTTGCCGGTCGTTATACGTTGCGGGAGCTCGCCTTTCTGGCTGTTCTGGTGACCGGTTCAACCCTTGCTCTTGGTTTTGGCAACGAACTGCGTCTGGGTACCTTTGAGCCGACGAATATATGGTGGCGTTTTTCCGGACTGTTCCATACCGTGTCCATGAGCTGGAACTGCGGGATTCTGGCCCTGGCATCCATGTTTCTGGTCACCGACGAAGAAAGCTCCTTCCGACGTGCTGTTCTATGGTTTGTTTTTGCCGTTGCCATCATTTTTCTGCTGCTGACCAAGAGCAGAATGGCTTTTGCCTCCACCCTGTTTACTATGGGTCTGTACTGGTATCGGGTGGTTTCCGGCCCCAACAAGTTGTTCCTGATTCTTGGACTGGTTATTGCCCTCAGTCTTTCCTATCTCGGCCTGAGTAATCGATGGGTGTACTACGTGGGGGAGGCCTCGACGCTTGGCCGTGGCGAAGCGGCCAAAGAACAGGTGAGCGACCTGACCGGGCGACTGCCTCTGTGGAAATATTGTTTCAGGCGGTCGGAGGAACGGCCGATATTGGGGTGGGGGTTCAATACTTTTATCAGTCCGAAAAATATGTTTGAGGTTGCCCGTAATGTCGGCTGGACCCCGGGTTCCACCCATTCCGGCTATGTCGATGCCATCATGGGGCTGGGGTATGTGGGGGCAGCCGCCTTGATTTTTTTCCTGCTGGCGGCCCTTGCCAGGGCCTACGACCTTTCCAGGCGGTACCCGGAGTATATCTGTGTGGTCTCGGTTCTGATCTGGCTCTATTATAATATTCTTCTGGAAGCAACCCTGATTACCCGGCCGTCGTTCATGAGTTTTTTCTGTATGACCCTGCTGGCCAGACTGGCCCTGTTGCCCGGGGCGGAATGGGAGCGCAGATGATGGCGGACCCGACCATCAGTATTGCCATTCCGACCTATAACCGTTCGGCAATGCTCAGAGATACCCTGGCCTGTATGACCGCCCAGGAAACGGATGACCTGTTCACCTACGAAATCATGGTCATAGATGATGCCTCAACCGATGATACCGCCGCTGTTGTCCGGGAAATTATTGCCGCCTCGCCGGTACCCATGCGTTATATCTATGGCGACGGTAAGGGCTACACCGGGGTACTCAATAAGGCGGTGGCCGAGTTTTGCGGTCAGTGGCTGGTCCTTTTTGATGATGATCAGCTGACCCATTCCACCTGGCTTAAGGAGTTGTATTCCGTTGCCGTTGAGCAGAACGCGGAGATGGTGGGCGGCCCCATTGTTCTGGATCTTCCAGAAGAGACCCTGGCCGGTCTTGGTCCGGTCTGCAGGGATCTCTACGGCGAGAGTCCCGATGTCAGAAATCCGGAAGCCTATGCTGAAAAGCCGCCGCTGCCCTCCGGTGGAAACCGGCTTGTCCACAGGCGGGTTTTTAAGCAGGTCGGCCCCTTTGACGAATCCATGCTGACCGGCGGCTGTGACCGGGATTTTCTGCTCCGGGCAACAGATGCGGGGGTGGTTATGGGCTGGGCGCCGGATGCCGCAGGCCGACACCAGATCCTGCCGGAACGGACCACGTATAAGCACATAAAATGGTACAGTCTGCAGTGGGGTTGCTCCTTTGCCTATATCGACCGGAAACGCTCCGGAATGCTTAAAACAACACTTTCCGCCATGGCCAGGATCGGTCAGGCGGTGCTGGTCCACATTCCTGTGCTTCTGGCGGCAAAACTTCGGGGGGACAGGGCAAAAGTCCTTGACCGTCAGGCATTGCTCTGGCGCACGGTCGGCTACTGCAGGAGAACCCTGCAGATGCTTGCACCCCGTCTTTTTGCCCAGGAACAGTTTTTTTCCCGGGTGGAATTTCGACGGGCCCAGGAAAATACCGGCTAATTGATTAATTGATTAATTTCAGACCTTGTAAACCGTAGCTGAAATCGTGTATTTTTCCGTGAAATCACCGTTTCTGGCAGGGGTTCAGTTGTCCATTTTTTATGAGGTCTAGATTTTCAATAACGGAAACGTCATCGCGGTTTCGATTCTGTAGCCTGGGCCGTGGGGTAAGGGGCTGTCGGAGATGAGGTCAAACGGGGAAAACGCTTGTGCCGGAGGAATAGTCACTGTTTCGGCGGTGGTTCAGGGTACGAAGTCCATGCGGTCCTTATACAACAAACACGGTTCGAAATTTGCAAGATTGAATAGAGCTCCGCCAGGCTCAAGTTGTGGGAAAGACCTTCTTTATGATGGGCATGCCGGATTCTCCCGGAAGGCTTTTTTACGGGAAACGACAGGACCGTGATTTGCCGCCCGGACGGTTAAAACATTACTTTACTGATATGGGAAAAATCATTGAATAAAGAAGAACGAATCCAACATTTTAACAAGCTGGCACCGGAACGGGCCAGATGGCGGCGGAAGGGGAAATATTATCATAAAAAGATGGAGGAGTATCTGCGCTTTCTGGTGCCGGCCGGGGCCTCGGTACTGGAAATCGGCTGCGGAACCGGTGAACTGCTGGCATCGCTTGAGCCGGGCCGGGGCGTTGGTATTGATATAAGTCCTGAAATGGTGGCTGTTGCCCGCACCAACTTTCCGGATCTTGAGTTTCAGGTCGATGATTTTGAACATCTTGAGATCACGGAAACCTTTGACTACGTGATTATTGCCGAGACCATCGGCCATGTCGATGATATTCAGGCAGCCTTTCATCAGTTGCACAAGGTGTGTACTCCGGAGACCCGGGTTATCACCATTTACTACAATTACCTGTGGGCTCCGGTGATGAAGTTTGCCGAGTTTGCCCGCCTTCGCATGCCGCAATCGCTGCAGCACTGGCTGCCCCTAGAAGATATTGCCAACCTGCTCTATCTTGAAGATTTTGATGTGGTCAAAAAAGGGTATCGGGTTCTGATGCCGATCAACATTCCGTTGATCTCGACTTTTTGTAATACATTTCTGGCTAATATGCCGTTTTTCTGGAAACTGGCCCTGACTGAGATTCTGGTTGCCCGGCCCATGGCCCCGAGAAAAGTCCCGGAGAAGGTAACCTGCACCGTTCTTGTTCCCTGTCGAAACGAGAAGGGTAATATTGAAGATGCCGTTCTGCGGACCCCGGAAATGGGGGCTGAAATGGAAATTATCTATGTGGAGGGCGGCTCCAGTGACGGCACCTTTGAGGAGTGTCTGCGCATACAGGAGAAGTATCCGGATAAAGACATTACAGTGCTGCAGCAGGACGGCCGGGGCAAGGGCGATGCCGTGCGCAAGGGCTTTGCCGCCGCCAAGCATGATGTCCTGATGATTCTTGATGCCGATCTCACGGTGCCGCCGGAAGATCTGCCGAAATTTTTTGACGCGATTGTTTCCGGCAAAGGAGAATTTATCAACGGTTCCCGCCTGGTGTACCGCATGGAAAAGCAGGCCATGCGCTTTTTGAATGTACTGGGCAATAAGTTTTTCAGCCTCGCCTTTACCTACCTGTTTGAGCAGCGAATCCGTGACACTCTCTGCGGCACAAAGGTTCTCTGGAAAGAGGACTATGAAAAGATATGTGACGGCCGCGGGTATTTTGGTGAGTTTGACCCCTTTGGCGATTTCGACTTGCTCTTTGGGGCGGTCAAACTTAACTTGAAGATAATAGAAGTTCCCATTCGCTATCGGGATCGGACCTATGGTTCCACCCAGATCAGTCGTTTCCGGCATGGGGTTCTGCTCCTGAAGATGACCTGGTTCGGGTTGTTCAAGATCAAGTGGATTTAAGGCCGCGAGCCTGAAAATATAGAATGATGGCTTCGTAAAAAGTTTTCGATTTCGTCATCCCCGCGAAGGCGGGGATCCTGGGAGTGACGTTATTTATTTAACACCGATTTTCGCGTACGGTTTAACCGTCACAACGATATAACATTTGGAGGCAGTTTCAACTGAAGATCAGCTCAAGGGGTGCATCATCAAGCCCAGGCAATTTTCCTGGCAGATTTCTCCAGGGTACCGCCCTGAGGA